>CAMUZL010000095.1 GCA_947165185.1 uncultured Selenomonadales bacterium | reverse complement strand
AGCGGGCGGGCGTTCACAGCGGTGATTCAATCGCCGTTTATCCGCCGCAAACTCTTCCGTCGAAAACAATTTACACGATAACTGACTACACGAAACGCCTTGCGCTTGCTTTGCACGTCAAAGGTCTGCTCAACATTCAATATGTCGTTGCGGACGGCAAAGTTTACGTTATCGAAGTCAACCCGCGTTCAAGCCGCACGGTTCCATTCCTGAGCAAAGTCACCGATATTAAAATGGTCAACGTTGCGACGCGTGCTGCTCTCGGCGAAACGCTCAAGGACATGGGATATTATTCGGGTCTCGTCGAGCCGAAACCTTATGTTGCTGTCAAAGCTCCCGTATTTTCCTTCGCGAAGATGCAAGACGTTGACATTTCCCTTGGCCCCGAAATGAAATCCACGGGCGAAGTCATGGGAATTGACTACCACTACGCCCGCGCACTTTACAAGGCGATAACCGGCGCAGGCATCGTCGTTCCGAAAAACGGTTGCATTTTGTTCACCGTTGCCGACAAAGACAAAGAGGAAATGAAACAGCTTGCGAAAGCTTTTTCGGAACTCGGCTTTAAAATTGTCGCCACCGAAGGCACGGCACGCGCTCTGCAGTCAATCGGAATCAACGCGGAAGTCGTCGGCAAAGTTCACCAACGCAGCACGGATATTATCCAGATGATTAAACTCGGAAAAATTCACATGGTCGTGAACACGCAGGCTCCCGGCAAACACGTCGCCAAAGACGGATTCAGAATTCGTCGCGCCACGGTCGAGTTGGGCGTCCCCTGCTTCACGAGTCTTGATACCGCGTGGGAAGTCATGCGCGTTTTGACTTTCATGCGCGATAGGAGGTTAGTTTATTCGCTGGCGATACAAGATTACGTCGGCGGCGGTGACGCTCTGGCATGAGCGATGTTGAAAAAATAATTGACGGTCTCCTTGTCGTTTGGAACAGGAAAAAAGCCGCCATCAACAAACAGAAACATGGTGTCGCCTTCGAAGATGCCGCATTGGTTTTCGCAGATGAAAATGCCATTGTTTCCCACGACGACGAACATTCGCAAGACGAAGACCGTTGGCAGATTATCGGATTGGTTGAAGATGTTCTGCTCGTTGTTTACACGGAACGCGGAAAAGCCATAAGATTAATTACTGCCCGCGCCGCAACACCAAACGAAAGGAGGGAATATTATGGACGAGAACTTTATGGAATGCAGAATTGTTTACAAGGGACAGAAGCCGACCCCCGAACAGATTGAAAGACTTCGTGCGCTCAAAGATCGTCCGATTGTATTTGACGAAGATTGCCCCGAACTCAGCGACGAACAGTTGAAAAAATTTAAACGGTTTTATCCGCCTCCTTCCAAAGATCGGGCGGCAAGCTGATGAACGTTGAATTTCAGTCGGGCGAACGTCTCTTCGAGTGGGACAGCGATAAAGCCAAATGAAACAAAATCAAGCACAGTATTGGATTCAAACTCGCGTCATGTGTTTTTGAAGACGAGGAACGCCGGAAATTCTTTGGCAAAGTTGATTACGGTTTGCTTGTCATTTACATCGAACGCCAATACAAAATGCGACCGATGAATTCGGTAATCGGCGGCGAGATTGATTTTTCCCATTGGCTTGACTTGCATGGGAATTTTAAGCTCGATTGGGTTTAAATAAGTTTGCTTAAATTTTTGCAGGAAGTTTCGACGCGGCGTCGAATTCGCAATAGCAAGACTTAGAGCGAGAGCGATAAATTTAAAAGGAAGATGACCATGAACACGAACTTTCTCCAACTCGGCGACGACTCACCGTTGAGCCGAATCAAGACTTACTTCGACGCCCTGCAAAATTCTGCGGACGAATATTTTTTCGTCGTCGACCTGAATTCGGGCAAAGTCATGCTGTCCCAAAATTTTATTCGCGATTTCAGCTTCCACGACAGCATAGTTGACGATTTCGCCGCGTTGCTCACGCCGTTTATCTACTACGAAGACCGCGAAATTATGGAATCGGCAATGAGCGAACTCGATTCGGCGTCGCCCGGCGTCGAAGTCACGAGCGAATTCCGCTTGCTCAACCGCAACGGCGAATATGGCTGGGTTTCTTTGCGCATGTCGACCGGCGTTGACGAATTTGGGCAACCGGAAATTGTCGCGGGCGTGATTGCGCGCATGGATTTGAAACAAAAAGCGGATTACATTACGGGACTGCTCAATCGCAACGCCTTCCACGTCGCGTTGATGAAAGAGCTGAATTCTTCGCCCGACGTGCGCGGTGCCGTTATCTTTATCGGGCTGGATAATTTCCAACTTATCAACGAAACTTACGGGCACCAGTTCGGCGACACGACACTCCGACAAATCGCGCAGGACATTACGAACATCTTGCCGCCCGATATTCGCCTGTATAAACTCGATAACAACATGTTCGCGTTTTTCGTCTCGGACGTTTATCCCGAAGAGATTGAAATTATTTTCTCCAGCATTCAACTTTGTATGCGCGAAATTCGCAACATCGAAGACACGATTTATTGCACGGCCTCCGCAGGCGCGACTTTCTATCCCAACGACGCGGACGACGTGATAACTTTGATGCGTTACGCGGAAGTTGCGTTGGATTTCGCCCGCCAAAAAGGCCGCGACCAAATTGCATTTTTCGACAGCGAATCTTACGACCGTTGGCGTTACGATATCGGAATGCAAAATCTCATGCAGAATTCAATCGCTCGCGGCTGTGAAGATTTTTTCCTGTGCTATCAACCGCAAATCGACGCGAAAACCGGCGAACTTGTCGGCGCGGAGGCTCTGCTTCGTTGGTACGACCGTGACGGTTCCGTCGTTGCGCCAATGCAATTTATCCCCATGCTTGAAAAATCGCGCATGATTATTCCCGTCGGGCATTGGATTATCGAAAAAGCGGTAAGCACACTCAAAAAGTGGCACGAGCTGATGCCGACGCTTCAAGTCAGCATAAATATTTCGCTCTACCAACTTGAAGAACACATGCTTTTTGAATTCGTCAAAGATTGTCTTGACCGCTACCAAATCGATCCGACGCGTTTGACTTTCGAGTTGACCGAGAGCCACAACATTTACGATTGGGATTTCGTCAACAAGCAGTTCCAAGCGTTCCACGACCTGGGAATTAAAATTTCGATGGACGATTTCGGCATGGGCTATTCCAATCTCGGCTTCTTGAAAAATTTCCAGTGCAACGAAATTAAAATCGACCGCGTCTTCGTCGAGGATATTTTGCACAGCGATTACGACAAAAATCTTGTCAAATACGTCATCATGCTTTGCCACGCTGTCGGCATGGAAGTTTGCATCGAGGGCGTCGAGGACGAGGCGACTTACATTTTCCTGCGCGACGAATGCGGTGCGGATGTCATTCAGGGATTTTATTTCGGCTATCCCGAAACGGAAGATGTTTTCGTCAAGCGGCTCAAAAAATAATTCTGCGGAGGACTTGTCATGAATTTTAAAAATTTGACGGCAGTTATCTGCGGCGCGCTTATGTTGATTTCGTCGACATGTTTTGCGGCGGTGGACGCGGGAAAAATCGTGCTCGGAGCCATTGCGCCCGGCATGAGCGAAACAGAATTGCTCAACGCCTTCGGGCAACCGCAAAGCAAAAAGGGCGACGATTGGACTTATCCGACATTTAAAGTTGAAGTCGAAAACGGCGTTGTTACGGAAGTTTCCACGCGCTCAGAAACGATTATCACGCCCGACGGTGTTCGCGTCGGTTTGGCGGCGGAAAGTTTGAATTCAACTTTCGGCTCGGCTGACAAAGTCGACAACGACCGCGACGGCGTCGAATACGAATATTACAGCACGGACGGCACGAAGAAAATCGAATTCAAAGTTGTCAACGGCATTATCGCGAAAATTACTTGCAAGCTCAGAGATTGAATTTTTATCTGCAACAAAAAATCCGCTTCCGAATTTGGGAGCGGTTAATTTTTTTGTCGTCGACTTCGATTCGGCGTGTTCGTAACTTTTGAGTTTGTGTTATCTACTTTTCTTTGACAGCAAAGAAAAGTAGCAAAAGAAACTGCGCCTACGCGGCGGGCGGATACTCGTTTTTTGCCGTAATGTGTGAGCTACGGTCAGGCGCGTGTGCCCGCAAGTGAAACATCCTGTTTCAATTGCGGGCGAGGCCGTCATCCGTGACGGCCTCTTTTTGTCGGTTGATTTGCTACTTTACTTGCCAAAATATTTTCGACGGCCTCGAAGACCAAGCTTTTATCAAGTTCGTCGACGCCGAGTCGCGCCGCTTTAAATGCCGCGTTCAACATCGCGTTGGAAATGTCGCTGCCCGAAATTCCGTCGAATTTTTTTGCAAGCTCGTCGAAGTCCAAATTGTTGGGACATTCGGCGGGCGTGTACATGCGCCAAAGTTTTTTGCGACAATCTTCGTCGGGCAACGTGAATTCGACGTGCATTGAAATTCGCCGCATGAACGCGGGATCAAAATTTTCAATGAAGTTCGTCGCGAAAATTATAAAATCTTGGTATTCGTTCATGAGCATGAGCATAACCGAACGCGTTTGGTTGACGCTGACATCAACGGCCTGCGTCATGTTGGTAACGCGCTTGCTCAAAATCGCGTCCGCCTCGTCGAAAAACAAAATGCTGTCGGAAGCTTTGGCCGCCTCGAACGCCTTGCGAATATTTTTCGGAGTTTCGCCGACGTATTTCGATTCAATGTCCGCGTAGTTGACGATTAAAATTTTTTTGCCGAGCTGTTTGGCGATTGCGTGAGCCGCCATGGTTTTGCCGGTGCCGGGCGCGCCGTAAAGATTTATTCCGATTCGCCGCGAAAATTTGTGCGTGTGCTTGAAGCCCCAAAGTTCAAAGACGCGGTGAGTATTCTCCGAATAATTGGCAACGTCCAGAATTTTTTCGCGGACGGCTTGCGGCAAAATTATTTCGTCAAGCGACCACTTCGGTTCTTCGGGAATAAAAACTTCTTCGGCAACTTTAGTTTGCTTCGTCGGCTTGGGTTCGTCGAAATTTCTTTTGGGATTAATCGCCACGTGAATCACTCCTTTGTAGGGACTAGTCCCTAGTCCCTAGTCCCTACTTTTTTCGGCAATGTTATCACACACAAAAACTTTTTCGCAAGGCGGCAAAAAAAATTCCACGCGGGTACCTCGCAGGAACTTACGTCGAAATTTTCTGCCGTGTAAAATGAATCAGGCACAAAAAAATTTTTGAAAACACTTGCGATAACCCCCCCCCCCATGCTAAAATAAGCACGCAACAACAAAAATTTTTTTCGACAGAGGAGGAACTTTCATGGCAGACTATTATCGCATCGAAACAAGCAATCAGGCAGTCGAAGGCACGGCGGCGGGCGAAATGTTTGAGCTCGTCCCGTACACCAACTCGCTCACGAACGTCATCATCAACGCGGCGGGCGGCAACGACACAATCAAAGTCAGCGCGTCAAGCTCCGACACAATTTCGGCGACGATTATGAATCTCGCCTCGTCAAGCGTGCTCGACATCGGCAGCGGCACTTACTACTACACGACGGAAGCGGACGGACTTGCAATCACCAACTCAAGCGGTTCCCGCAAGCTGAAACTTTGGGGCACGACCGACACTTCGATTTTCGCGAACAGCAATGCAAGTTTCACCTCGCTCGACCAACAAAGCACCGCAAATGACCAACGTCTTGACGGCACGCAAATGGCTGACAGCATTGTCATAAATCATTCCGACTGCAGAGCGTATGGCAACAGCGGCGACGACCTTATCATAGTTCGCGGCAACAATAATTCCTTGGAAGGCAACAGCGACGACGATACAATTATTATCACGGGCGACTACAATATTGCGGAAGGCGACTACGGTGACGATATTTTAATCGTCGGCGGCTCTAACAACAGTCTCGAAGGCAGTTACGGTTGGAACAATACGTTTGAAATTTATTCGTACACGGCGGGCGGCTCGAACAACACTTTGACGGGCAACCACGGTTACAACACTTACATCATGTCGACGGGCTTGGTCGGCGTGGACGGCACGCAGGTTGCAACGGCGGCTTACAATCCTTACACAACCGACACCGTCAGCGTCACGATAACCGACGCAATTTCGGGCGACTCGTATTACATGCGCGACTGGGGCAATTTCGGCATCAACGCGGCGACAACTTCGGACGGCGTTGTCATTTCGTCGACTAGCGGGCGAATCAACATCACAATGGCGGGACAGCGCGATTGGAATTCCGTCAAAAACAATCTCATCACGCTCGACAACGCTCAAGGTTTGGTCGGGACTTACACGCTTGAGCAGGCGGTTGCGCTCAGTTCGATGGCTCCGGCAGGCACTTATGTTTCAGGAAATTCGCTCTTGATTTCGGCGGGCTTCGTCGGAAATTTGCTTATGTCGTCGACGGGCGCGAATTACACGAACAATCAAATCGTGACGATTGACGCGACGCAAAATTATCAAGTCGGAATGCAACTGGGCGGCAACTCGAACGGCAACGCGATTTATGCGGGGCAAGGCGGAAATATTCTTTGGGGCGGCGACGACACGGCGACCGATTATCTTTTCGGCGGCGCGGGCACGGACGTTTTCCAAATCGGCAAGAACGACGGCAACGACGCGGCTTTTGCGGCTAACAACGACGTTGTTTATCTCTACGACGTGACGGTCAGCGACATAATTTCTTACGCTTACGACGCGAACACAATCGCGCTCGGCTTGAATTCGGGCAACGTTATTTCCGTCGTGAACAGCGACGCAATTTCGCCGACGTTCACGCTTGCGGACGGACAAAGTTATCGCTTCAATCGTGCGGCTTACGCTTGGCAAGGCGCATAAAAATTTTCCTGAGTCAACGCTTGCAAAAAAAATCAGCCGCTCGGCAAAAGTCGAACGGCTTTTTTGTTGTGACGAAAAAATTTTTACGCAATGTCGGCTTTCCACAGTCCGTGCAGGTTGCAATACTCATAAGCGGCAATCGGTTCGTCGCCGTCCGCAACGATAAATTCGGCTTCGGGCTTGTCGGTTGCGCTCAAGTGAACGTATTGCCCGCCGCGTTTGGTCTGCAGGTAAATCCACTGAATCAAATGCGCTTCGGTCATCGGGTGCGCGACGCTGCCGACTTTCACGGAAACTTTTTTGCCGTCAACGGTGACTTGCGGGACGTGTTTTTCTTGCGCGGCGTCGGTGGTGTTCGCCGTCAAAAATTGCATGGGTTTACCGCCCGCCGAAATGTCCTGTCCGTTTCCGCCAATCAGCATGATAATCGACTTGCGGTCTTCGGAAATCAAAAGTCTGCTCATCGTTAAAACCTCCACTCAAAAATTTTTCACAAGCTTAAATCACTGCGTCGAATTCGTCAAGGCACTTTTAAAAAGTGCCCAAACAATTTGTTTATCGCCTAAAAATTTTCAGCGTCACACTTCGACAAGTTCAACGATTCGTCAAACCGAGTTCCGCCAAAAGTTTCATGTCTTCGCAAATGTTGTTGTTCGACGTGGTAAGCATGTTGCCGGTTATCGAGGCGGAGGCTCCGTGCAACAGAGCGGACGCACCTTTGTCGGGCAAAAATTTTCGTCCGGCGGCAAGTCGAACGTTCGCGGTCGGATTTATGTAACGGAAAATTGCAATCGTGCGCAAAATGTCATCGGCGGGCAACGGTTTCAAATTTTCCAACGCCGTGCCTTTAATCGCGTTGAGGACGTTGACGGGTATCGATTGAATGTTCAGCGCGGCAAGTTCAAACGCCAAATCGATTCGGTCTTGCCACGTCTCGCCCATGCCGATAATTCCGCCCGAACAAACGTTAAGCCCGACACTTTGAGCGGCTTTAATCGTGGCGATTCGTTCGTCAAAAGTGTGCGTCGTGCAGATGTGCGGGAAAAATCTGCGCGAAGTTTCCAAATTGTGATGGTAACTCGTGACGCCCGTCGCCCGAAGTCGTTTAAGTTGTTCGGCGGACAAAATCCCGTGAGACGCGCACAAGTCCAAAGTTTTCAGTTCGTCACGCAAAATTTTGTAAGTCTCAATCGCTCGCTCGAAATTTTTTCCGTCCAAAGCGCGCCCGCTCGTCACGATAGAAAATCTGTTGACGCCCGCCGCTTCGTTTGCTTTGGCGAC
>CAMUZL010000094.1 GCA_947165185.1 uncultured Selenomonadales bacterium | reverse complement strand
AAATTTTGCATGTTGCGTGCGCCGACTTGCAAAATGTCCGCGTACTTGCAGAAAAGTTCAATGTCGTCTTTGTCGACGATTTCAGTAACGACGCGCAGATCAAATTCATCCGCAACCGTGCGCAAAAGTTTTAAACCTTCTTCGCCGAGACCTTGGAAGTCATAGGGCGAAGTACGCGGTTTGAACGCGCCGCCACGCAAAAATTTTGCGCCGCAAGCTTTGACTGCCTGAGCCGCCTCGCGAAGTTGTTCGACGCTTTCGACAGCGCAAGGCCCCGCCATCACGACGATTTCATTGCCGCCGATTTTCACGCCGCCCGCGTCAACAATCGTGTCTTCGGGGTGAAAGTCGCGGCTGACGAGTTTATATTTTTCCGTAATGCGAACGGTCTTGTCGACGCCGTCAAGCATCTGAAGTTCAAGATTCGCGATAATTTTTTTGTCGCCGATAACGCCGACGATTGTGACTTCCTCGCCTTTGGAAAGGTGCGTGCGCAAACCCGCCGCTTCGATTTTGTTGACGACCGCCGACAAATTTTCTTGCGTGGCTGTCGGTTTCATTACTACAATCATAAAAAAATCCTCCTTTAAAACCTGCAGTTTCCGTATTGTACAAAACTCAAACGCTCTTGCCAATAAAAATTTTTTCGCGTAGAATGACTGCAAAAAAATTTGAGGCGCGCAGATGATTCAACTTGACAAGGTTACGAAATTTTACGGCGAACGGCTGATTTTATCGGACGTGACATTTAAAATTAACGACGGCGAAAAACTCGGCATCGTCGGCAAAAACGGCGCGGGCAAGTCGACGCTGGTCAAAATCATGATTGGCGCGGAAAATTTCGACGCGGGCACAATCGGCGGCTTGCGTGCGGAAGATGTCGGCTTCGTAGAACAGACGCCGAATTTTTTTGCGCCAACTTTGCTTGACGAAATTTTGTCGGCGGGCGAGGTCGAAGAATTTCAGGCGCGAAAAATTTTATTCGGTTTGGGATTCACGGACGCGGAATTAAAAAAATCTCCGCAACATTTCAGCGGCGGCGAGTCGGCAAAAATTTCCCTGGCTAAAGCTTTGGTTGTCGAACCGCGCATTTTGATTTTGGACGAACCGACGAATCATCTGGACATTTATTCAATCGCGTTCCTTGAAGATTTCGTAAAAAATTATCGCGGCACGGTTATCGCCGTCACGCACGACAGACATTTTTTGCAAACCTGCGTTGAAAAAATTTTGGACATCGAACACGGGCGGGCGACGCTTTACCCCGGCAATTACGAAAAATTTATTCAACTCAAGCGCGAACGTCACGCGGCGCAACTCAAAGCTTACGAAAAGCAGCAGGAAGAAATTGCCAAGCTTGAAGATTTTGTCCGCAGAAATAAAGTTCGAGCTTCCACGGCGAAACGGGCGCGAAGTCGGCAAATTGCGCTTGATCGCATGGAACGAATCGAAAAGCCGCCGTCAGCCGAGACCGCCGCGATTAAACTTCACGACGCGAACGAATCGGCAAACCGCGTGCTTATCGTCGACAATGTTTCGTTCAAAGGTATCATCAAAAATTTCTGCGCGGAAATTCTCAAGGGCGAAAAAATCGGCTTAATCGGTCGCAACGGCGTCGGCAAGTCAACGTTGCTGAAAATCATCGTCGGTGAACTCAAAGCGGATTCGGGCGAAATTAAAATCGGCAACCGCGTCAAAGTCGGCTACCTGTCGCAGGGACATGAGGAGCTGAACGAAAATTTTACGCCGCTTGAAGAATTAAATTATGAATTCGGCTTATCGGACGAGCGGGCGCGTTCGGAACTGGCACGGCTGAATTTGTTCGCTCAAGTCGTCGAAAAACCGATCGGCGATTTATCCGGCGGCGAGAAAACCCGCGTCGCGTTGACGAAATTAATCTTGACGGGCGCGAACTTTTTGATTTTGGACGAACCGACGAATCATCTGGACTTGCCGGCACGCGAGGCGATTGAAGCCGCGCTGAACGAATTCGACGGGACAATTTTAATCGTGACGCACGACAGATACTTGCTTGACAAAGTCACGACGCGGATAATAGAATTTGCCGAGCTTGAACCGGTGCGCGAAGTCAAAAAAATTTCCGCACCAAAATCCCAACCGTCGAAAACGCCAACCCTAAAAGCTAAAAGCTCAAAGCTAAAAGCTAACATCGAACAAGCGTTGGATAAAATCGAGGCGCAAATCAAAATGGCTGAAATGGAACTCAAAATGCTTGAACACGAAATCAACCGCGCTGTCGAGCCGGAAAAACTTTCGGAGCTGGCGGCGGCGCACGTCGAAAAAATCGCGGAGATTGACGAACTTTACACGCGCTGGGAGGAGATGCAATGCTGAAAGTTTTGCCGGTTGTCTTCCTTGCCGCGCTGTGTTTCGCAAATTTCGGCTTTATGACTTTCAAAACTTCGACGGAGGCTGAACTTCCCGCCTTGCGAAATCATTTGACGCAGGAAAAAAATGCCTCCGCGCAGGCCGCGCCCGTTGCTGAAGTTTTCGACTTCGAGGACGCAACCGGCGGCAGTCAAGCTTCGCCCGACGCGCCGATTGTTCAACGCGAACAAAATATTTTGCGGCTGTACTGGAATATCGTGCCCAACGCCGTCAAGTACGAAATTTTTATTGACGGCAAAACTTTGGTCGCCTTCACGAACGGAATTGAAATTCCCGTCGACGACGTGAACGCAAAATTTCAAGTCAACGCGATTTCGATTGACGGCGCAACTTTGCAACCGCAGTTGACGATGATCGCCATTGACGCAAACCCGACGACGACGCGCACGACGACGGAATTCGACAAAATGGATTATCCGCCGATTTATCCCGTGTACTCGTGGATTCCGACTGCGGGCGCATCTCGTTATGAAATTGAACTTATTCGCGACGGAAAAATTATCCGCCGATATTTCACGGAGCCGCAACCGAATGAGGACGATTTTGATTTATACGACAAAACGCCCGTGCTTGACGAAGGCGAATATTTTTGGCGCGTGCGGGCTTTGACGAAAGACAATCAACCGTTGACGGATTGGTCGACAAAAGACGATTCAAACAGTTTCGTCGTCACTCGTAAGATTCGTTTCTGCGCGTTGGGTGACAGTATAACTCACGGCGGCGGCTCAATTTCCGTGCCTCCGTCAACGGCACTTTACAACTGGGAAACTTATTGCGCAATTCCCGTCAAAAATTTGGGACGCAGCGGCGACACCACCGAGGAAATTCTTGCGCGTTTCGACAGAGACGTTTTGCCTTTCCGCCCCGAAGTTTTATTCATCATGGCGGGCGTCAATGATTATCGGACGGGAATTGTCGGCTGGGATTCCGTCGGAAATTTGGAGTCGATTCGCGACAAATGCACCGCCAACGGAATTAAGCCCGTGTTTTTGACGCCGACGCCGTTAAATCCCGCGCAGATTCAAAAGATCGGTTTTCTTGAGCTGCCGCCCGAAGATTGGCAGGAACATCAAAAATTTATCTGCGACTGGATTCGCGAGCAAGAAAATTTTATCGACGTAAACGAAAAACTTACCGATTCCGACGGCAATTTGATTGAGGCGTTGAGCGTGGACGGTTTGCACCCCGACGCCGAAGGCAAAAAAATTATTGGCGAAGCGGTTGCCGCGTGGCTCGACAAATATTTGAACCTGAAATAAATCATGACGTGACAACGCATCGGATAATCGGGCGGTTGCGGACGACCCCAACTGTTCCCCCGCTTTCAAAGCGGGTCGGCGAAGCGGTTGCCGCGTGGCTCGACAAATATTTGAACCTGAAATAAATCATGACGTGACAACGCATCGGATAATCGGGCGGTTGCGGACGACCCCAACTGTTCCCCCGCTTTCAAAGCGGGTCGGCGAAGCGGTTGCCGCGTGGCTCGACAAATATTTGAACCTGAAATAAATCATGACGTGACAACGCATCGGATAATCGGGCGGTTGCGGACGACCCCAACTGTTCCCCCGCTTTCAAAGCGGGTCGGCGAAGCGGTTGCCGCGTGGCTCGACAAATATTTAAACCTGAAATAAATTTCGCAGTCGTTTATTCACGATTAGAGTTTTTCAACATATGCCAACGAAAACAGCCGCCCAAGCTCTTGCACAGCTCGGACGGCTGAAAATTTTTGCAAGATTAATCGATAATCGCGCCGCCGGAAACTTCTTCGCCGTCGTAGAAAACAATCGATTGTCCCGCCGTAATTGCCCGTTGAGGCTCCGAAAATTTCACGCGCAAAAAATTTTTTTCTTCAGTGACGGTGCAAGACGCCGTTCGCGGGCCGTAACGAATTTTCGCTTGAAAATTTTTCGGCAAATCGGGCTTGTAAATCCAGTGCGCAGCGGACGCCGTCAACGTTTCGGAAAAAAGTTTTTCGCCCGTGTCGACGATAACTTGACGATTGTCAACGTCAAGCCCCGTGACGTAAAGCGGTTGCGGCGCGGCAATTCCCAAACCTTTGCGCTGCCCGATTGTGTAATTCGCAACGCCGTTGTGATGTCCCAAAATTTTTCCGTCGCCGTCGACGATATTGCCGGCTTGCAGTGCTTGAGCGTCGGGCACGCGTTGAGCCAAAAAATTTTTGTAATCGTCGTTCGGCACGAAACAAATTTCCTGACTGTCGGGCTTGTGAGCAACGGGCAAATTTTTTTCTGCGGCAAGTCGACGCGTGTCGGCTTTGGAAAATTCGCCCAGCGGCAAAATAATTTTCGCCAACTTTTCGGGCGTCAAATTGTACAGCACGTAAGATTGATCTTTTCGCACGTCAAGAGCTTTTTTGAGCTTAAATCGCCCGTCCTCGAAAACAATTCGCGCATAATGTCCCGTCGCCAAAAAATCCGCACCGATTGAATTTGCAAAATCAAACAGCTTGCCGAATTTAATTTCGCGGTTGCAACGAACGCAGGGATTGGGCGTGCGTCCGCGCAGATATTCGGCGACAAAATAATTCACGACATTTTTTTGAAAATCTTCGCGCAGGTCAACGACGTGATGATTTATTCCGAGATGAGCGCAGACATTTCGGGCGTCGAAAATATTTTTTTCGCCGGCATCAAGCAACATCGTCACGCCGACAACTTCAAAGCCGCGCTCAAGCAAAAGTGCCGCAGTCAACGAGCTGTCGACACCTCCGCTCATTGCCACGGCAACTTTTTTATTCAAGTTAATCACTCCAAAATTTTTTTGCAACGTTACGACGAAATTGTCAAACGATTTCCAGCCGCTCCCGTTGGATGCAACGTCACGTTGCTTTTTGTTTCATGATAATCCTCCGTTAAGTTCGTGCGGCTTTCGGCGATTCGTAAACGTCGGTGTGCAGATATTCATCTTTGACGACTTCGCCGCCGTTTCGCCACACGCGATAAAGTGAACTGCCGTCAAGCTCAACGGAAATATCCGCGCCGTTCAAATCGGATTTCGTGCCCAAAACGTAAACGCTGAGCGTGGAGCCTGATGCTTCGGCGAGCAGGTAAACGTTGTGCAAAAAATCGTTGCGGAATTTGAAATCAATTTGTCCGTCGGCAACGGTTGCGTCGCGCCCGTAACCGATATAACTTGACTGGAAGAAATGCGGCGTGCGTTCGACGGGAGTAAGTCCCGAAAGAAGTACCGCGTTGTAAAGCGTGGAGCTGACTTGGCAAACCCCGCCGCCGTAGTCAACCTCCGACCGCCCGTCAATGATGACGCCCGCCATTTTGTAGCCCGCATCCCACGTGCGCGGACCGACCGTGTCGTTGAAAGAAAACGTCCATGCAGGTTTAACAATTTTGTGCGAAATGGAATTCGCGGCAAGCCAAATGTTGTCGCCGCGATCGCCGGGATAATAATAAGTGCTGTACGTGCCGAGAACCGAATCAATTTGCGCAATGTCTTCCGTCGTGATAAACGGCGCAATATCTTCCGGCTGAAGTTCTATGACGCCTTTGGGAATGTCGAGCGTTGTGAGCGGATCTTTCAGCGAGGCGGCAAGTTGTTCGACGTTTAATTTTTTGCCGATGACGCCGGGGATTTTTTCAATCGCGCCGTTTGAACCGAATTCGACGACGGCATTAACGGGGTCGAGGTTGACTTTCGTCGCAATTTCCGCAAGTTTCGCGTCAAGCAAAGCCGAATCGTAATCGGCGGTAAGTTTCACGTCGCGACCGTTGAGCGCACATCTGATTTGGTTATTAAAATTGTCCAGCGCGGAGCCGCCGCGTCCGTAAGCAAAAGCTTCGTTCGTCGCCTTGTCGACAAGCGGTTTCAAATTAATATCTTCGGGCGTGACGACAAATTCTTCGTCACCGTAACGAAAAGTGAGCGGATGAATTTTCTGCGCGGCAACGTTGGTGAAAAGTTTTTGCGCACTTGCTTTATCCATGCCGCCGATTGCCTGACCTTCCGCACGCACGCCGAGGACAACTTTGTCGCCCGACGCCACGGAATTTGACACCGCCATTGCGCCGACGCCGACAAGCGCAACCGCCGCCGCAATTTTTGCTTTGCTACCGGTCGAGAGAAAATTTTTCAGGTTGAACTTTTGAACTTCCGAAGTCTCCACAAAAATTTCGCCTCCAAGTTTGTAATACTAAAGCATTATAACCGAAAAAAATTTTTAATCAACAGAATTCGTGCCCGAAATTTTTAACGCAAAATCTTCGACGAGTTTTAAAACAATCGCCCGTGATTCTTTCGGCAACGCGTCAAAAGCTTTAAGCAATTTTCGTTCCTGCGCGGACAATTTTTCGGACGCCTTGACTTTTTTGGCAGAGTCTTCGTCCGAATGATTGTCGATAAATTCTTCGACGCTGAGCCGAACCAAACCCGAAAAGCTTATGCCGAACTTGTGCGCCGCCGAAGTGTAAGCCTCGCGCTTGCCTTTCGGCAAATTTACTGCAACGCGGTCATAGCTGTCTTTGGAAAGATATTTCATCGGGAGCAGTCCTTTCAATTCAGCTCGACGCGGCGAACGCTCAAATCGTTGTGCCAATGAACGTAGCCGCCGGGCAAACTCAAATACGGATTCGGGCTGACAACGTTGAATTGCAACGCGCACGGAACGAAATCGCACATCTCCGAATAATTCAGCGTTTCTTCCAGCGGCGTGGAAATGACGCAGGCAATGTCGTACATTTCCTGCCGCAACTCAACTTTGAACGTCCAATCGATAACGTAAATTTCGCCCGCCTTCGCGTCGAAAATCGCCTTCGTGTCGTGGAAGCGCGAATCGGTGTAAATCAAATCAATTCCCGTTGCGTTGCGAATGTGATAGCCCATGCCCAAACACGCAACGTCTTGTTGAAAGTGAACGACCATGCGCAGGACGACTTCCTGACCGAAAATAACTTCGCGGATAATTTCGCCGTCAAGATTCAAAAGTTGCACGTTGTCCAAAATCGCACGCTTGTCGCCCGTCCGCTGATAGGTTGCGTTCTTCAAAAAAGTTTCTTTGCCGCGAGCAAGATTTTCGGCGGAAAATTTTTCTTTGGCGAAAACCTGTTTGCCGTCGCGCAGATTGTCAACCAAATTATTTTGACGTTGCGCCTGCTCCTCGGTGAGTTCGCCGCGAGATTCCAGCAACATATATCGATAGCGTTCGACAACGTCTTTCGCGGGCGCGTCCATCAAAATTTTTCCCGACTGCATCAAAAAAGCTCGTTCGCACAAATTTTTCACGGCAAAAGTATCGTGACTGACGAATAAGACCGTCACGCCGCCTTCAATCATCGTGCGCATTTTGTCCATGCATTTGCTCTGAAAAAACGCGTCGCCGACACTCAACGCCTCGTCGACAATCAAAATGTCCGGCTCGACAAAAGCGTTGACGGCGAAGGCAAGGCGCGCAAACATGCCCGACGAATAAGTTTTCACGGGCTGATTGATAAAGTCGCCGATGTCCGCAAAGGCAATTATGTCGTCAACTTTGGCGTCCATGACTTCGCGGCTGTGACCGATTAAAAGCCCGTTCATGTAAATATTTTCGACGCCCGTCATATCGGGATTAAATCCCGCGCCAAGTTCCAAAAGCGACGCGATCCGTCCGTTGACTTGCAAAGTGCCCGCGCTCGGCGTCAAAACGCCCGTGATAATTTTCAGCAACGTGGATTTTCCCGCGCCGTTTTTGCCGACAAGCCCGATATTTTCTCCGCGACGAATTTCAAACGAAACGTCATTGAGCGCGTAAAAATCTCTGCTGTAACGTTTGTGGAACGGGTGAAAAG
>CAMUZL010000093.1 GCA_947165185.1 uncultured Selenomonadales bacterium | reverse complement strand
ACTGGTTGAATTATTACGTCTATCAAGAAACGCCTTACGAACTTGAATCAATCGGGCGTTCGTAAATTCCGAAACGAAAAGAGCAGCCTCGCATGGAGACTGCTCAATTTTTTGCGCACCGCAACGGAAAATCCGGCCGTCATGGATGACGGCCGCGCCTGCAACGAAAACAGGATGTTTTCTTTGCAGGCACAAGCGGCTGACCGTAGCTCACACGTTGACTTTACGAGCGAGTATCCGCCCGCCGCGCAGGCGCGAGCTTCTTTGCTACTTTCTTCCCTCGGTGGAAGAAAGTAGATAACAAAAACTCAAATTCACGAACGAATTCAATCGAAACAATGACATTCGACAATTTAACAACAAGCTCAGGTGAACATGTTCAAAAAATGTCCCGCGTTTTCTTTGGAGTGTGCGGCGGTTTTTTTTGCGGTTTGTGCGGCGTAAAGTGATTCGGTCGGCTCGTCGCGTTTGTCGCCCGCGTAGTCCGTGACCGTCGGGAAAAGATTTTCGCGTTGAGAGTTCGCCAAATCGACGTTTCTGTTGAGTCGTCCCGTCAAACCGTTTTGACCGAGTACGGCTGTGACATTTGAAGAATTTTCGCTGAGCGCGTCGGCAAGTCTGTCCTCGTTGACGCGAAGTTTTCCGCCTTCGTTGACGGAAATTCCCACGGAGTCGAGCGACTGCGTAAAATTTTCGTTGTCGCCGAAATTCGTAGCAAGCGCGTTCATTCTGCCGGACATGCCGCGATTTTCGTTGAGATAATCAACCGTGCTGTTGAAAGTGTTCACGAAATTTCGCACGTCCGAAAGCGCGTCCCGCGTCGAGTCCGAATTTGGAATTGTTTCGGTCGACGTTTCGGCGGTGAGATATTCCGCAACGAAATTTTCAAACCTTTCGACGGGGCGCATTGAATAATTCTGCGCGGCTTGAATTTGTTCGTCGGCGGCAACTTGTTCGGTATCTTCGCGCAAAAAATTTTCGTCGGCAATTTCTTCGGGCGGAATTTCCGAATCGGCAACGTTTTTGAGCGTGGACAACGCGTCGTCTTTGTCTTGAAGATTGATTTCAAGTCTGTCGGCGGATTTTTTGAGCGACGACATATTTTCGTCGAATTCGGAATTGAAATTTTCGCGCTCCTCCTCGTAATTGCCGAGCTTTTCGCTGACGTTCGAGCGAAGCCCGAATTTTGATTTCGTCATATCGGCGGCGGTGTCAATCGGGCCGTTTATCAGCGTGGAGTCTGTGGAAAGAGCCTCTTTCGGGTCTTTCACCGGCATAAGATTTGCGGCAGTGTCGAGCGAACCCGTTATCAGTATGGATTTGGCTGACCTTTGAAAGTCATCGCGAAAAAATTTGGCTGAAACGTCCGCAGTCAATTCGACTTGCCGAGTAATTGCGTTGACGGTCGGCATTGTGGTACCTCCTTTCCAAAAAACAAAACGATCCTTGTTGCGAACATTTTATAATTTAACGGCTCAATCTTCAAGGCGTCCGCGCAGAAAATTTTCGTTGACGCTCGCGTTTTCGTTGACATTGCGCAAGGTTTTTGTTATTATCTGCGCGTTTAAGGAGAGGTGTCCGAGCGGTTTAAGGAGCCGGTCTTGAAAACCGGTGATGTCGAAAGGCACCGTGGGTTCGAATCCCACCCTCTCCGCCACAAAATTGCAATTACGAATTAGGAATTAGGAATGTGAAACTATTTCAAACTCATTCCTAATTCCTAATTTCAAATTCCACACCGATAGAAGGGCGGCGATTTTTATGGACAACACAAACGAAGCTTTGCAAACTCCGACAACCGATTCGGAAAAATTGCTTATCATCATTGCCGACGACTCACGGCTTTTGCGCAAGAAATTGCACGAGGAACTTAATCGTCACGATTGCGAAGTCATTGAGGCCGTCAACGGCAAGGAAGCCATAACTTTCGTCTTGGAACGCGAACCCGACGGCGTCATTTTGGATATCGTCATGCCGATCGTCGGCGGAATTGAGGCTTTGGAATTTATTCGCGAAGTCGCTCCCGATTTGCCCGTCGTTATGCTCAGCTCCATGAACACGCCGCAAAAATTGATGAAGTGCCTGAAAATGGGCGCGATTGATTTCATCCAGAAACCCTACACCCGTGAACAAATCGCCCGCACGGTCGACAGACTCAGAAAGTTGAAAGTCAAACGTCTGGAAAAAGCAACCGAGGCGGCAGCTGACGAATTCGACAACTACGACCAAATTTGAGGAGGGTTTATCATGCCGATTGTTGAGCAAAAAACCGTTTCAGCAATGAACAAAGCCGGCGGCAAAGGCGAAATTTTTATCACGCATCTTTTGACGCCCGCGGAAATGGGCGGCAAGTGCGAAATGTTTGCCAAAGTCCGAATTCCCGTCGGCGCGTCGCTCGGCGTCCACAAACACACGGGCAACACCGAAACTTATCACATTTTGCACGGCACCGCGCTTTACACCGACAACGACAAAACTTATCCCGTCAAAGCCGGCGATACGACTTTTTGCGCTGACGGCGACATTCACGGCATTGAAACGCTCGGCGACGAAGATTTGATTTTTATCGCGCTGATTATCAGCACGAAATAATTTCACGGCGCGGCGATTTATTTTGTGCGAAATAATTTTTGCACGTTGCCGCCGAAACGTATTGCGCGGCGTTTTTCCCTGTGCTAAGATACGTTAAACCACGGAAAGGAGTCGGTGACAATGGATATGAGTATCGCGGCAATGTCAGTCGATTTGAGCATGGCGAAAGCACAACAGGAGCTCGGCATTTCGGTTTTGAAACTCGCAATGGAGGCGGACAATTCCCTCGCCGAAGAAGCTTTGGAGATTGTCGAGAGCCTGGATCCCGCGCTCGGAAACAATATCGACATTTCAATTTGAATTTGGGCTTGATTTTTTGTAAGCATTCTGCTAAATTCTGCAAGTAATTTTTCCAAAGGAGGAAACTTTTTTATGACGAGAGCTGAATTGATAGTAAACGTTGCCGAAAAGGCGAAACTTGACCGCAAGAGCGCGGAAAAGGCAGTCGCGGCAACTTTCGAGACGATTAAATTGGCGTTGATTGAAGGCGACAAAGTTCAAGTGCTCGGCTTCGGTACCTTCGAGAATCGCACGCGTGCGGCGCGCAAAGGTCGCAACCCCCGCACCGGCGAAGAAATCGAAATCAAAGCGTCGAATCTGCCATCGTTCAAGGCGGGCAAAAGCTTGAAAGAAGCCGTCAACCACTAAGAAATTTCTTTCGCAGAGTCGAGTATTTTGCTCGGCTCTGTTTTCGTTTGGAGATGAAAAAATTTTTTGACGCGGAAAATTTTGGGCGGGTAAATTTATGCAAACAGCAATCATAACGGGCGGCACTTCGGGTATCGGGCTGGCGTCGGCGAAAATTTTTCTTGCACACGGATTTAATTGCGTGCTCGTCGGCAGAAGTCGTGAACGTTTCGACAAAATTCGTGCTCAGCTGTCGGGCAACTTTGAATTCGTTTCGGCGGACGTGCGCAATGTTTCCGACTGCGACAAAATTATTTCGCGCACGGTCGAACTTTTCGGCGGCGTCGATGTTTTGGTCAACAGTGCGGGAATTTATCACGAAGGCGCGATAACTTCCGTCGACGAAAAAATTTTTGACGACATCATTTCGACGAACGTCAAGGGAACTTTTTTCGTGACGCGGGCGGCTGTCGACGAACTTTGCAAAAATCAAGGCGCAATCGTCAACGTGGCGAGTGACGCGGGCATTCGCGGCAATTATTTCTGTGCGGCTTATTCGGCGTCGAAAGGTGCGGTTGTCGCGTTCACGAAATCCCTTGCGCTTGAGTTGGCGAGTTTTCCCGTGCGCGTGAATTGCGTTGCCCCTGCGGATATTTGGACGCCGTTGACCGAACGACAGTTGAAATTTTCGGGCTCAACCGTCGACGAACTTGCGAAAATTTATCCGCTCGGCAGAATCGGCACGGCTGACGAAGTTGCGGCGGCAATTTACTTTTTGGCATCAGATTCGGCAAATTTTATCACGGGCGCAATTTTGAGCGTGGACGGGGGATTAACTGCGTGAACGTGCTGATTTTGTCTGCGTCAATCGGTTCCGGTCACACCAAGGCGGCGGAAGCGTTACAAAAAATTTTCGGCGACGACGCGCAGGTTGTCGACTTCATGTCAAAAGAAATTTCTTCGCTGAATTGGCTGATGAAAAAAATTTATCTCGCCGCGCTGAAATTTATTCCGGACCTGTACGACAGAATTTACAAATTCGCGGACGGGCGGCGCGCAGGCGTCACGACAAGATTTTTCAGCTCGGCGGCGATGTATCTGCCGTTCGCCCGCCTGCTGAATAAATTTCAACCGGACGCGGTAATTTGTACACACCCGTTCCCCGAAGCGGCGGCGTCGCTGTGGAAATTTTTGCACGCGAAATCTCAACGAAAATTTTTATTGGCGGCGGTGTTGACGGATTATTCACTGCACGAAATTTGGATATTCGGCGAAGTGGACGCGTATTTCGTCGCCACGGAGGACATGCGGCGGGAACTTTCGACACACCGGCGGGCGGGACAAAAAATTTTCGCAACGGGAATTCCGATTGACGAAAAATTTTCCAACGTCGAAAAAATTTCAGACTCAACGCGCACGAATATTTTAATCATGGGCGGCGGACTCGGTCTCGGCTCAATCGAAGAAACTTTGGCGGAGCTGAACGAAATCCGTCGCCCGCTGAAAATTACGGTCGTCGCGGGGCAGAACGAAAAATTATTGTCGCGGCTGAAAAAGTTGCGCGAAAAAATTTCTCATCCCGTCGAAGTGCTCGGCTTCGTTTCGGACGTGCACAAACTCATGGCGGCGGCGGATTTGCTCGTCACCAAACCCGGCGCATTGACAATGACGGAGGCTTTCGCGGCGGGCGTCCCGCTCCTGTTGCACGCCCCGATACCCGGTCCGGAATTTTTGAACGCGAAATACGCAGTCGAAAACGGCGCGGCAATTTCCGTCGGCGAAAGAAAAATTTCCGTTGTCGTCGAAGAACTTTTGGCTCAACCTGCGCGGCTCGACGAAATGAAACATTGCGCGAAAAAACTTTCCAAACCGTTCGCGGCGGCTGAAATTGTCGACTGCATAAAGAAAATCCCGCCAAGTTGACGGGATTTTTTTCGTATCGCTTGCCGAATTTTGAAACTCACTTGTAGATTTTTACGGCGACGGTGACCGGAGTCGTTTCGCAGTCTGTGTCGCCAACTACGTTTTCGAGTTCGCTCATTTGTTTGCCGAAATTTTCTGGCTACGTCGTGATTGTTCAATTTTCATTTCTGCAACTTATACGTCGCCGAAAGAATTTCGTTACACCTTCCGCGAATTTTTTTGGCTTGACGAAATTTTTTTGCTGTGATAACATGTGCCGCAGTGATTCGGCGCCTTCGTCAAGTGGTTAAGACACCGCCCTCTCACGGCGGGTTCAAGGGTTCGAATCCCTTAGGCGTCACCATAACGAAACTAACAAGGGCGTTGCGTGCGGCAACGTCCTTTTGAGTTAAGGAGGCGATTTTTTTGACGGAATTTGAAATTCGCTCGGCAATGGCGCGGGCGGTCGACATGGCGCGTGATAAAAATCCGCTGGCACCGTCGATAACGAACACTGTTACACAAGATTTCGTCGCCAACGCACAACTTGCGGTCGGCGGCGCGGCGGCAATGCTGTATCTGCCCGACGAATGCGAATCAATCGTGAAGTTCGCGCAGGCATTTTACATCAACATGGGAACCGCAATGCCGTTTTATGCGGAAACTTTACCGCGTGCCGCAAAAGCTTGCGTCGACGAAAAAAAACCGTGGGTGCTTGACCCCGTGGGAATCGGCTTGTCGGAACTGCGGACGAAAATTTTACTTCAGCTCAAAGAATTCAAGCCGTCGATTATTCGCGGGAACGCGTCGGAAATAATTGCGTTGGCGAATCTTTGGGGACTCATCACAACGGCGGGCGGACAAGTTCGCGGCGTTGAGTCAACCGAAAAAGTTGCGGCGGCGAAAGTTGCGGCGGTTTCACTCGCGAAATTCACGGGCGGCGCGGTTGCTGTCTCCGGCGAAGAAGATTTGGTCACCGACAGCAAGCAAGTAATTTTGTGCGCGGGCGGCTCGGAATTGTTCACGAAAATCACGGGCAGCGGTTGCGCACTCGGCGGCGTGATGGCGGTTTATGCGGCGGTTGCCACTCCGTTTATCGCGGCTATGGCGGCAACGACGATGTTCAATTTTGCGGGCTCGAAGGCGGCGGCGGATGCAAATGCTCCCGCAAGTTTCAAGGTGCATTTTTTGGACAATCTTTACACGTTGAGACCTGGCAACATTTCCAAAACTTTCCGCTCGGCGAATTCGCTTGAGGGCATGTTTGAATTCGGATTGACGCCGCGTGTCGATTGACAAAAATTTTTTCGGGAGGTTTTAAAATGAACACATTGGTTGCCGTGGCGATTGCGCCCGTCGGTGTCGGTGACGAATTGAGCGCACACGTCGCCGAAGTCGTCAAAATTATTCGCGAATCGGGCTTGCCCAACAAAACTTCGTCGATGTTCACCGAAATTGAAGGCGATTGGGATGCCGTCATGGACGTTGTCAAGCGCGCCACGTTCGTCCTTGCCGAAAAAGGAATTCGCACGGAAGTTATCCTCAAGGCGGACATTCGCCCCGGTTTTTCGGAAATGATGGACGGCAAGATTGACAGGCTCAACGAAGCTTTGAACGCTCAACCCGTCGCACAACCCGTCGCAAGTCCGCAACCCAAGCCCGCCACGCAAGAAGACGTTCAATCGCGTGTTACTGCGGCTTTGGGACGTTTCGGAGTTCGCAAATGAGTATTCGCGAGAAACTCGACATTTCGGCGTATCTGGTTATCGGTCAGGAAAATTGCACGAGTTCCGTCGACGAAATTGTTGCGGCGGCTGTCGACGAAGGTTTTACCTGCGTGCAAATTCGCTCCAAAATTTCTTCGGCTCGCGAAATGATTTCGACGCTCGATAAATGCGCGGCTCAAATTCGACGGCTCGGCAAAAGCGATTCGGTTGCCCTGCTTGTCGACGACAGACTTGATGTCGTGCTTGCGGCGCGTGAGGCGGGCATTAAAGTTGACGGCGTGCACGTCGGGCAGAGCGATATTCCCGTCGACGTGTGCAGAAAATTTCTCGGCGAAGACTCAATCGTCGGCTTGAGCGCGAACTCGCCGGAACTTATCGCCGCTGCGGACGCGTCGCAAATTGATTATTTCGGCGTCGGTGCTTTACACGCCACGTCTACGAAAACCGATGCCGAAAAAACTCTCAGCTTCGACGAACTTGCAACGCTCGCCGAAATCAGCCCGATACCGGTTGTTGTCGGCGGCGGCGTCAAACTCAACGACCTGCGCGAACTTGCGGCGACGAAAGTCAACGGATTTTTCGTGGTATCGGCAGTCACGGGCGCGGAAAATCCACGGCTTGCGGCTCGTGAACTGGTGACGGCTTGGAAAAAGTTTGCTTGAAATAATTTTTCGCTCTTCGATTTGAAGGGCGATTTTTTGTTGCGAAAAAAATTTTCTTAAATGCTTGACAATACGCTTCGGGGGGGGGGGTATAATGCGATTGTCGAAATTTTCTTCTGCGAATTGAAAGGAGATGGTTTGATGGCAGAAGTTATAACACTTACCGAAGGTGCCGATTATTACGAAAACAGTTTGACGGTCGTAGAAATTCAAGGTCTCGGAGGTAACGACACGATTTGGAATTACGGCGACATCGTAAAAATTGATGCAGGCGACGACAATGACACTCTCTATAGCGATATAGCTGGCAGTACAGAATCTGGCTCGAATATCACTATGTTGGGAGGCAACGGCGACGACTTCCTTGACAGTGATTCTGCATATTCGACACTTTCTGGCGGTAACGGCAACGATACAATTTGGAATTATGGTTGGAACGTTTCGATTAACGGAGGCTCTGGTAACGACGATATTGAAAATCGCCGATATTATTCAAATGAAGGCTCAAATGTTACTATAAGCGGTGGCACAGGCAACGATACAATCAAAATGGCACAAGGGACATCGTGCGTTATTGAATACAGTAACGGTGACGGTTACGATACGATTACCGGCTTTGATGCCAAAGACACGTTGCAAATTGCCGGTTCTTACTCGTCGCAGGTCAGCGGAAACAACATTGTCGTTCAAGTCGGCACAGGTTCAATTTTGCTCAGCGGCGTAGCAAGTGCATCATCGCTCAACATACAAACCGTTCCCGCAGGCTCTTTCGGCGACACGCCTTCAACGGGCACGGGACAAGTCATCTCGAATTACACGGGCGAACCCGTCAC
>CAMUZL010000092.1 GCA_947165185.1 uncultured Selenomonadales bacterium | reverse complement strand
TGTGGAACGTCATATAATCATCGGTCGCCGTCAAAGCCAAATTCGCGGCGGAAGTTTTTATCGTCTGCCCGTTGATTGTGTAATTGCCCGCCTCGTCGGTGGTGAAGTAAAACGCGGGGACAAAATTTTTCAAGTCGGTGGCAATGTCGGAACCTTCGGCAATTCGGAAAAGATTGTGTCCGAGTTGTACGGAACCTTCGTTGACGGTGAAAGTGCTTTCCAAGTCGCCGCGAGACCAAGTTACTTGAAGTGCGCCCGTGTCCGCCGCGTAAATGACGCCGTTTGTCGTGTTAAAAGAAATGTGCCCCGTGCCGTCAATCGTCTCAAGCGTCGTTAAAATCGGTTGCCCGCCGAGCGTGGTCGTCGCGGTTATTTTGGAATTTTCGTCGAACGAAACGATGCCCGCGTTGTAATAAATCGTGCCTTTGATTCCGGAAATGTCCGTCGACATTGAAGGCGTCGAAAAAGTCATGTCAAGATTTTCGTCGTCGCTGGTGATTCTGAGACCGCGTGTAGGGTCGATGCCGATTGAGCCGGTCGAGCCGTGCGAAGTGAGTTTGATTTGGTTTCCGTCTTCCCACGCGATATTTATTTCGGTGCCGTCTTCGAGCGAAAAACTTCCCAAGCCGCCGTAAGTGAATGCGCCCGTCACGTCGAGCGTCATTTTGCGGTTTGAGTTGACGAAATTAAATTCAAGTGCGCCGTCGCCCGCGTCGGGAGCGAAACGAATTCCGCCGTTTGCCAAAGTCAACGTGCCGCCCGCGTCGTCGAGTGCTGTTATCTGCAAAATGTTATCGCCGCCCGGCGTCATTGTGAAGGTCGTATCTTTCGGCACGGTAATTTTGTGCGTCGACGGGTCGAAAATGATTGAGCCGTCAAGCGTCAACGTCGTCTGCAAAACAGTTTGCCCGTTGCGTTCGATGGCGAGAGCCGCCGAATCGTCCGTTGAGAAAGTAAACGTGCCGTCGGAATTTTTTTGAACGGTGACGCCGAAATTATTTTTCGCAACGAATTGGTCGGGGAAGTCGCCGCCGTTGATTAAACTTTTCGCGCCCGCCGTCACCGAAAATTTATTCGTCGTGGCGTCGTAAGAAATTGCGCCGTCGGTTACGTCGAAGCCGAAACTTCTGCCGAAGCCGTCCGCTTGCATTGAAACTTTGCCGCCTGAAACGGTCGTGCCGCTCAAGCCGGTTGTAATCGTAACGTTATCATCGAGCGGCGTGTAACTTATGCCGTCAATGGTTACGGTTTCGTAATTTGAAAACAGAACGTCAGTGTCGTTTGCGGTTGTCGTTTCAACCTTCATACCGTTGAGCATGTAAGTGCCCTCCTTTTCGAGCGTGAAAGGATATTCGTCGTCGTTGGTGTCGAAAGTAGAGCCTTCGGACAAACTTAACAGCCCTTGAGATTTTCCGCTGAAGTAATCGGTTATCGAGCCGTTTTGCAAATTCCACGTTGTTCCTTGCAAATAATCCATAACGAAAGTTGCGCCTTCGTTGGCGATGTAAATGATTCTTGCGGTGCTGAAGTTCAGGGAAGTCGTGCCGCCCGTCGTTCGCAAAACATTATCGTTATAAATACCTGCGGGGTCGACAAAGCGAATTTCGGTGCCGTCGCTTGCGGTAAACGTGCCGCCGCTGTAATTGACTGTGCCGTCAATTTGAGCAAGTTTGATAATGTCCTTGCCGTCAGCCGACAAAAGAACGCTGAGCGCGTCGGGCGTGGCGGGCGTGATAATCAAACCGTCCTGCGGCGTGAAAACCATTGAGCCGCTTGCGTCGGTGTTGGCGGTTACCGTCACAGTTCTGCCGTCCTCAAAAATATTTTTGACAACGGTACCTTTCGCCAGAGAAATTGAGCCGTTGAGTTGGTAAGTAACCGAACCCGTCATATCAAGCGAAGTCGTGTGCGTCACTCCGTCGCGTGTCACGGAAACTTTCAAGCTGCCGTCGCCTTCGTTCGGCGTGAAAGTAATTCCGTCCGCCGACAAAGACAATTCGCCGCCCGCGTCGTCGGTTGTCGTGGCACTGATTGTAAAATCGCCGCGAGTTGCAGAAAGTGTCGTGCCGCCCGCAAGTTCAAAAGTGTGATCAACGAAATTGCGGGTTGCCGTGCCGGAAACTTCCAAATTAAGCGTATTGCCGCCCGTCAATACGGCGACATTGAATTTTTCGGAACTGATAACGAACGCTTCGGGCGTTATCGAGAATTCGGCTGAGTCTTCAACCGTGAATTCGTAATCGGCTTGGGAATGAGTGCCCGCAATCGAAAATTTTGCGGCTCCCGTCGTAACTTTGTCGCTTGTGACTGTGGCGGTGCCTTCGGTGAATTTGAATTGACGACCGCTGAGCGTGACGGCAAGTGCGTCGTCGTCGGTTGCGGAAAATTCAATCGCGCCGTCGGTTGCGTCGAAAGTTATTGTCGGGGAATTTTCTTCGCCCGCTATAGTCGCTTGAACTTTGCCGCTTGCAAGCCCCGAAATTTTTCCGTCGTCGTCAAGATTGAAAACCGCGTCGGTGACTGCGGTGTAAGTTACGCCGTCAAGTTCGTAAGTTTCGCCCGCAGAAATTTCCTGCGTGTCGAATCGCTGAAGGTCAAATATAAACTCTTGCATGAAAAAATCCTCCGTGTTGAAAATCTTGCCTCGATGCCGGCAA
The DNA here is from genome assembly GCA_947165185.1 of uncultured Selenomonadales bacterium. Lineage (GTDB taxonomy): Bacteria > Bacillota > Negativicutes > Selenomonadales > Selenomonadaceae > Quinella. Next base: position 5,690 of record CAMUZL010000092.1, on the reverse strand, counting down.
CATTATTTCACGGGAAAATTTCATTGTCAACGCCGCGAAAAAAAATCCCGTCTTGATCAGGGACGGGAAATTTTTCGTTTCAAAAATTTTTTATCGCTCACGCTCCGTCGGTGTTTGCGGCCTGTGTAGGTGGAAAGTCGCAACTTATCGGCGGCGCGTCGAGTTATCAGTAAAGGAAGACAACCGCGATGTTATCGAGGAAATGGGACTGCGAATTTTCGTAAAGAACTCTGTCGGCATCTTCGATTGAAAGAACCGGCGTGGCGTTGAGGTCGTCAAGGCGAATTGCATTAACGACGAGCGGATTGGAACCTGCGCGGCCGGCCATGTTCATATCGGTTGCGTAAGTCGCCATACCTTCGCGAATGATTCTGTCGTAGTCAAGATTCAAATGGCCGTAAATTTTTTGCCCGTGCGCGTTTTTGATGACGGGGCTCATGACGTGGTTAATCGTGCCGAGACCGCGGCAGTCCACGACGAGACCGGTGTAACCGATTGAAGTCGGGCGCGTTTCGATTGTCGGCGGGCGATAATCGGGCGTCGGTTCGGGGAACGGCTCAATCACGGGCGGGCGTTCGATAACGGTTTCGGCAAGACCGCCGGTGCCGCCGAACAGCGGAATTTCCATGGTGACTTCATAGCCGCCGCCGGCAAGTTCGCCCTCGTCAACAATCTGCGCGCCTTTGATAACGGCAGAAACTCTGGTTTTTACAACGTCGGACGTGAGCATCATTTGTTCGACGGTGGTTTCGGCGTCAACCTGTACGCCTTGAACCATTTCCGCCAACTGACGATAAGCATCCGCGATTGCCGCACGTTTTGCCATCATCGACATGTGCGCGGGCGTCTTCGCCAAAGCGGGATTGCCGACGCCCATGCCCGTAACTTGGATAACGTTCGTGTTCCAGTTCGGTGCGGCGTCGACGGTTGCGCTGACTGCAAACAAAATTGCCGCAACCAGCACGCCGAGCAGTTTAAAATTCCTCAACATCACAAAACCCTCCTTGAAAAAATTTTTTGATTTCGACTTGAAGTTTAGTCGGGTATCATTAAAATCCTCTTTGACGTTGCAAGATTTTTGCTAAGAATTTTCTTCGCCGAGAAAACCTATGACGAAAAAAGTTGCGTCGGCTTTTGCGCAAAGTTTTCCGTTGCCGTCGACGAGGCGACATTCGCAAACCATGGTTTTGTGCCCGTCGTGCAGGACGCAAGCTTCGGTTTTGATTCGCGTGCCGGTCATAATCGGGTGCATGAAATTAATCGTGAGTGAAACGGTGACGACACGTTTGCCCAGCACCAAACATTTCGCGCCCATTGCGGTATCGGCCATCGTCGTCAAAACTCCGCCGTGCGTCATTGAATATAAATTCGCGTGACGGCTGTCGGGCAAAAGTTCCAAATGAATTTCGTCGCCGTCGTCGACAATTTCAATTTCCAAAAAATCCATGACGGTATTTTCGTGACAGAATTTTATAATTTGTTCGCGTGTCGGTTTTTGCAAAGCGTTCACCCTTTCGGCAACGCATTTTAGCACACGTGCAGGAAAATTCAAAGCCGACGCGTAAAAAAAGCTTTGAGCTTTGAGCTTTGAGCTTTGAGCTTTAAGCTTTAAGTTTTAAGGAAAGTCTCGTCCTCCTTAAAGCTCAAAGCTTACAGCTTAAAGCTAAACACGGAGGAATTTTTATGATTAACGTTGCAGTTTTGGGCACGGGCAAAATTATTCCCGAAGCGATTGGCGCATTGCAGGCGTCGAAAAAATTCCGCGTCGCAAACATTTGGGCACGCGAACACAGCCGCGACAAGGCCGCCGCGCTTACCGAAAAATTTGGCGTCGAAAAATTCACTACGAATCTCGACGACATTGCGAACGACCCCGCGGTTGATTTCGTTTACGTCGGTTTGATTAATGCCGTTCACCACGAATACGCGAAAAAATTTTTGGACGCGGGCAAAAATGTCATCGTCGAAAAACCTTTCACCGTGAGCGTCGCGCAGGCTCAAGATTTAATCGACACGGCGCGGAGCAAAAAACTTTTTCTTTTCGAGGCGATAACAAACTTGCACATGCCGAACTTTTTTGCGATTCGTGACGCGCTGAAAAAAATCGGTGACGTGAAAATTGTTCAGTGCAATTACTCGCAGTATTCGAGCCGCTACGACGCTTACAAGAAAAAATCCGTCGCGCCCGCCTTCGATCCGAAACTTTACGGCGGCGCGCTCACGGACATAAACATTTACAATTTGAATTTCGTCGTCGGCTTGTTCGGTCTGCCGAAAAAAATTTCTTACGCGGCGAACGTCGGTTGGAACGGCATTGACACGAGCGGCATTGTCACGCTTGAATACGAAAATTTTTTGGCGCAATGTGTCGGCGCAAAAGATTCGGCAAGCCCGTGCTTTTTGAGCGTGCAAGGCGACGGCGGCCATATTTTTTCGACAAGCCCGCCCAATGAATTGAATTCTTTTGAACTGGCGATTCGCGGGCAGGACGTGCAAAAATTTTCGCTGAACAAGTTTGATCACCGCATGGTTCACGAGTTCGTTGAGTTCGCGGAAATTTTCGAGCGTAACGATTTTGCGGCGGTTGAACGCGGGCTTGAAACTTCGTTGAACGTGATAACCGTTGCCGAACGGGCGGCGAAATCTGCGGGCATTGTCTACGGATAAATTTTTTTGGATGTCGCATAACGTTTTTGACTGCGGCGACAACGTCGCGGATAACTCCGGCTGTTTGGTTATTTTTTAAAAGTAACCAAATTTTTTTTGTCAACATGCGCAGGAAAATCACGAGCAAAACCGAAATGCATTTCAAGTTGTAAATAAAACTTAAACGGGGGGATGAGTGTGAAACTCAAACAAAAATTTATGATGTTGGCGTGGATGATGAGTGCCTCGATTGCTGTCGTCTGCCTTATCAGCTACTATTTTGCCAACGGCGAACTTCAAAGCAGTGTCGACAGCGAACTGCGCACGACCGTTTCAAAAGAAGCGGCCGACCTTAACGGCTGGCTCAAGTCGAAAAAATCTTTCGGCGAAAGTTTGTCCAACGAGCTGTCGAATTTGAGCGGAAACCCGACTTTGCTCAAGACGAAAGAAATTTTGGGCGTCGCCATTACCGACAAAGAAATTCTCGAAATGTCTTTGGGTCTTGAAGACGGCTATTTCCGCAGCTACTACGCGGGCGAATTGACGGGCAAAGTTGATCCGAGATCGCGTCCGTGGTATCAACTTGCCAAACAGAACGGGCAACCGACAATTTCCGAGCCTTACGAAGATGTCAACACCAGAGCGACAATCGTCGCGGTAGCCACGCCCGTCAAATCGAACGGGAATTTTATCGGCGCAACGTGCTTGGGCATTTCGCTTGACACGCTGAAAACTCAAGCGTCGCAAATGAATTACAAGGGCGCGGGCTCCGGAATTATCACCGACTCCAAAGGAATAATTTTGGCGACTTCGCAATTCGGCGAGCCGTCGAAAAGTTTCAAAGAAATTAACGGTATCGGCGGACACTTCGACGAAATGGCGCGCACGGGCAACGGATTTTTTGAAGTCACGATTGACGGCGAAGACATGGTTTTTGCTTACGCGACAGTTCCCGAAACGGGCTGGCTTGTCGGCGTGACGGCTCCCGAAGAAATCGTCTTTGCTCCGCTTCGCACTCTGCGCCTGTTGTTCATTTTCCTGACGGTTTTGGGACTCGTGAGCGCGTTCGGCATTTGTCTTGTGTTCGCAGGAACAATCACGAAGCCCGTTTCCAGTCTCGAAGGATACGCGGTTCAGCTCTCCAAAGGCAATTTGGCAATGCAAGATTTGGATGTCACCTCTTCCGACGAAATCGGCACGTTGACGAACGAATTCAACACGATGAAGAAAAATCTGCGCGGACTTATAACGAAAATGTCGACGACTTCCGAACAAGTTGCGGCATCTTCACAGCAACTGACGGCAAGTTCCCAACAATCCGCCGACGCGTCGATTAAAGTTGCCGAAACAGTCAACGAAGTTTCCGACGCAGTCAATAACCAAATGCACGACATTGACGCGGCAAAGAGCAATATCGATGCAATTTTCACGGACATTCAAGCCGTCGAGAAAAAATCCCGCGACGTTGCCGAAACTTCCAATCAAACTTCCGAGGCAGCGCAAAAAGGTTCCGAACTGATGACAACCGCCGTCGACAGCATGGGACGCATTGAACGCAGCGTTATGGCAAGCGCGGACGTTGTCAAGAAACTCGGCGAGAACAGCCGCCAAATCGGACAAATCGTCGAAGCAATCGCCGCCATTGCCGAACAGACAAACCTGCTTGCATTGAACGCCGCGATTGAGGCAGCGCGTGCGGGCGAACACGGGCGCGGATTCGCCGTCGTTTCGGAAGAAGTTCGCAAGCTTGCCGAACAATCCAGCGAGGCTGCCGACCAAATCAAAGTTCGCATTTCTTCGATTCAGCAAGACACCGAAGACGCCGTCGAAGCAATGCAAACGGGCACCGACGAAGTCAAAGCCGGCACGGGCGCGATTCGCGATGTCGGAACGCAATTCTCCGAAATTTTGTCGATGGTCAACGGAATCAAAACGCAAATGGATCAAATTAATTCCGCCGTGCAAACTGTCTCGAAGGAAGCCTCCACGATTGTCAAGATGGTCGACAACATTGACGAGATAAGCAAGCGGACTTCGCAGAACATGCGGGCAATTTCCGATTCGACGGAAGAACAATCCGCCTCGAACGAAGAAATCGCCGCCGCGTCGCAAGCTCTGTCGCAAATGGCGGACGATCTTCAAAACGCCGTCGGTCAATTCAAAGTGTAAATAATTTGTCTCAGAAAAATTTTTGTTCCCTCCGCACGTTCGGGGGGAATTTTCTTTTGCGATTGTGTAACTCAAAGCTTTATGTTAAAATGCCGCCGAATCAATTCCAAGGCAAAAAATCTTCCTTGAATAAAAATCTTTGCGCACGACGAAGGAGGCTTTTTATATGGCTTCACTTGAGATCAAAAATTTCGGAATTCTCGGCTATCCCGTCGGACATTCGCTGTCCCCGCAAATTTACGCGGCGGCTTTCAAAGCGGCGGGACTGAAAAATTACAATTACATTCCGATACCGATTCAGCCGGGCAAATTGATGTTGGCTGTCGAAGGAATCAAAGGTCTGAACTTTCGCGGCGTGAACGTGACAATTCCGCACAAGACGATGATTTTAAAATATCTGGACGCGATTGACTCGGACGCTCTCGGTATCGGCGCGGTGAACACCGTCGTCAACGACGGCGGCATGTTGACGGGCTACAACACGGACGTTGCGGGATTTTTGGCGGCTCTGTCTGAAGCGAACTTTTTGCCCGAAGACTGCAACGCGGTAATTCTCGGCGCGGGCGGCGCGGCTCGTGCAATTCTTTGGGGCTTGTGCAAACGCAGAGCGGAATTTATCACAATCGGCGCACGCAACCCGCAAAAAGCCGACGCGTTGGCGAAAGATTTCATGCAGTACGGCAGTGTTGAGGGTCTCGACTGGAATTCCGAACAGTTCAAAGACGCAATGCAGACGGCGGATATTTTAATCAACACCACGCCGCTGGGAATGTTCCCGAACATGGACGACATGCCGCCCGTTGACTTGAAACTTTTGCCGGAAGGCGCGCTCGTCTACGACATTGTTTACAATCCCGTCGAAACGAAACTTTTGC
>CAMUZL010000091.1 GCA_947165185.1 uncultured Selenomonadales bacterium | reverse complement strand
GATATTTTTTTCTCCACCGTCTGATTTCCTGTCCACTTTATTGACTATGATCCATTCGTCGTCTGAACGTTTTGAACTGCGTTTCGTCCGAGGATGAAAACCGAATCCGTCACCGCGCAAAATCCCAATCGCCCGCTTACTTCGACGTTGCGGCTAACTTCGACAATTGACCAATTTGGAAATTCGCCGCTCAAGCGATACAGCCGTCGATTGTCTTTCACAAGTAAAACGTCCGTCGAAAGGTTCACCATACCGATTAATCGTCCGCCGTCTTTGTAGCCCGCTTCCACGAACTTTGAGCTTGAATCGTCGTTGGTGTCTTCCGTCCAATTTGTTTCGTCACCAACGCCCGAATAGCGAACGTTGTTGTCGTCCGTCACCAATACGCGCCCCGCACGGACGTAAACGCCGGTCGCGTTCGGCGAATCGGCGATTGTTTCAAGCGTCGTCCCGTTGAAGTATTGCAACTTCCCGCCCGTCGCCAGTAAAAGCCCGTCTTCCCAACTCGTCGAAATCGGATACAGCGAGCCGCTCAACGTTCCGAGCGAATTTGAAATTTGTCCGTCATTCGTCACTGCATAAACTTTTCGCTCTTGCGTCACCAACAAGAGTACGCGGTTAATTTCGTCATAAACCGCCGCGAAGATATTGGCGAACTTCAGAACGTCGGTTGTCCCCGCAACCGTCTTTAATCGTCCCGTGGCGTGGTCGACTTCAACGTTAAGCGCAAGCGAAAGTTGATTCTCCGCAATTCCGTCGATATTCGCCGTGGTGTTCAAACCGCCCGAAAAATCAGCACGGACAATCGTTGTTTGAGTTTCTCCGTGTTTTGTTCCGAGTTTCATGTCGCCACTCCAATTAAAAAACGCCCGAAGGCGTCATGTATTTCTCAAATGGCTTGGCGCGAATTCGTGATTTGCGTCATACCATATCGCTTTGAAAATTGCTCCGTTCCGAATCCCAATCAAACGTTCTTTGTTGCTTAGTCGAAACGAAAAAATTGCGTCGCTATCGTCCTCAAGCCCCTTCGCTTTTATTCGCGCTTTGGCTTCGGCGGAAAGGGCTTGCGGTGAAAGTCTGTGATGAGGCGATTTACCGCCGTCCATCGGTACAAGTTCGCTCCATTTCATTGACGAAAAGTCGATTATCTTCTCCAAAAGTTTTTGGCAATTAATTTCTTTCGGATTAAAGGCGAATTTTCCTTCACGGTCAACATCACTGAACGACCAAATAATTCGCTCACTTGCTTCGGGCAACGGTTGCCGCGATACCGTCTTTGAAGTCGGCTTCTGTTGTATCGGAACGCGCTTGTTGTTTCGGGCTTGCCCTTTAACCGTCTTGCCCATCACAAACTCCCGTAGTATTCGCCCATACTTTCGACGGTGATAATTTCCTCTGAATTGGCGTCATCGGGCAAAGACCCGCGTGCTTTTCGCCACGGCTCCTCGAAATGCGTTTGTTCGCGAAGGTCATATGGGTCGCGGTCGCCGTATGCTGTCAAAACCACATCGACGGATTCTTTTTCGTCGGAATTCATATTTTCGGGCTTACCGTCAACGTCCTCGGCTGAAATCATGAACTTGCCCTTATGAATCGCGAATAATTCGGGACAAACGGGACCGTTGCGCCACGCTTGAAATTCTTCTTTCAGGAGCCGTTTCTCCGTCCAAGTGTAATGCCACGCTTGAGCGTAATAGCACAGCTTCTGCAACTTCCATGTGCTCATTGCGCCCTTTTGTTCCAAAATGTACCGCGCAACGTCAAACACCGAAACCATTTTTATTCGCTCCCTTGTCGTTCGTCAATGATTTACGTCCGGATTTAGCGTGATTATATGCAATCCCGCGCCAATCTTCAAGGTGCGTTGAAAATTTCATCACCAAACACCCGCTTTAGAGCGACGCGAGCCCCAATAACCTTGAGTAAGGACACCTGCGGGCGGCGGGATAAGCAAGGCTTGAATCTGCGCGGCGATATTCGCCATCAGTTGCGTTTCCTGCGTCATATCGAACTCATTGCCGACGGATAGTCGAATCGCGGCGTATTCAACCAAAAAATCGTCGAACTCCGTATTGAGCGGCGACTTTCCCGTCCACTCGATTTCGTCAATGTCATCTACCGTGCGAACGGTGTACTTCGTCGGTTGTTTCGGTATCGGGAAAAAGTTCAACGTCTGCGAGCCGGTCAAAAAGAATTCGCGGGGCGTCCCTTCAGCGTCACTTGGTCGCGGCATTACAAAAGCCATTTCCGTTTGGTGAAGGGCTTTTTCGGAATACGTATTCCGTTCGTGGCGGTTGTAAATCGGATTGTGGTTGCGAAAAATTTTGTCGAAGTCGTGGTAAATCTTTTTGCCCGTGAAATATTCTTCGCTTTTTACAAGTCGGTCGCCCGCCGTAACGTTGATAATTTTCGTCGGACGCTTTTCGAGCGTGATTGAACGCGTGCCCGCCTCCAAAACGCCTTCGACTTCAGACAAAATGCTCTTTGTCGTAATTGCCGTTCGCGTCTTTGCCGTCGTGGTGAATCAGACAATTTTTCGGTATCTCGGCGAGTCCGTGATAGAACTTGTAAACGGCGACATACATCCAACTGAAGACTGCGGGCTATTATGTACTTAAAAACACTGAAGCTCCCGCTGTATTGGTTGAAACGGCTTTTATCGACAATCCCGACGACGCTAAACTTTTGGTTGAGCGCGAAGATGATTTTGCCCGTGCGATAGCTCGTGGTGTCACCGATTTTTTTAGAAACGAACAGCCGTTGCCGGATGTGGTTGACACACCGACTAAATCTTCGGGAGCTGTCAGCTCACATTTCAACGCGTCTGAATTCGTCTGTCACTGTTGCGGACAGGGCAAGGTTGACCCGCGTTTGATTGAATTGCTGGAGCAACTCAGAGCAAAAGCCGGTAAGCCAATTCACATCAACTGTGGTTATCGTTGCCCGTCACACAACGCTCAAGTCGGTGGCGTTCCGAATTCTCAGCACGTGTTGGGAACTGCGGCGGATATTACAATCCCCGAAATCGGCTTTGAGCGTGCGCGTGAACTCGTTGAAAAAATTGACTTTGACGGCACCGGTTTTTATCCGCCTTTGGACGGCGGCGGCGCATGGTTCATTCATGTCGACGTTCGCGACGGCGGTATCGGCAGTCATATCGAGTGGTGGAATTAAGTATGTGGAAAGTTGACACTATTTGCGCTTCTGACGACAAAGGGAATTTCATCTGTCTGATTAAGGGTACTTTGACGCTTTACGTCGCCACGGATTCCCTTCACATTTCCAAAAAAATTGAAATCAAAGAAACTCCGCCGTGTCTATCGGTCGCAATCGACGATTTACTGAAAGTGCTTGCGAAAACGGAATCGATATAAAAGAAAAGCCCTCTCCAAAAACGGAGGGGGCTTTTTGAGTATCGGGCGGTAGACTGCACGTAGACTGCACGGGGAAAATAAATAGCGTTGTGACGCGGTTTTTTGTGATTTGTCATTAACACAACTTTAATTTGCAACGCCGCCGAAAATCAAAAAGCCCCGACGCTTTGTCGAGGCCTTGAATCTGGAATTGCAATGATTTTATTTGATGATAGATGACCGCGAAATTATCTGAGGTCTGTTGAAAAATTCTCGTGCGTTATCACTTCGATTCGGCGCGTTCATAACTTTGGAGTTTTTTGATGTTACTTTTCTTTGACGGCAAAGAAAAGTAACCAAAAGAAACCGCGCCTACGCGGCGGGCGAGGACTGCGTTATCGAGAATCCGAAATGTTATCGTAAGCCATTTGGCCGACGATATTTGCGTCACGCAAATGCGTCGGCTTGGAGCCGTCATCCGTGACGGCTCCAAATAACGGTTACGATTATCGTGATTGTTTGCCGAAAATCAAAAAGCCCCGACGCGTTTGTCGAGGCCTTGAATTTTGCAGAGTTGTGACGAGTTTATTTGACGAAAACGACGGCGCAGTTATCCAAAAATCTGTCGTGAGAATTTGCCGCAAGAATTCTGTCGGCGTCCGCGACGGAGACAACGGGATTTGCATTAAGGTCGTCCAAACGAACTGCCTTGATGACGAGCGGATTGGAGCCGGCGCGTTGCTTGCTGATTTGGTCGTAAGCGTCGCCCGCATAAGCCGCCATTCCGTTGACGATAATTTTGTCGTAATCAAGATTCATGTGCCCGTAAATTTTCGTGCCGTCCGCGTTTTTAATGACGGGGCTCATGACGCAGTTGATATTCATGCCGCGGCAGTCGATAATCAAGCCTGTGTAATTTTGATTGACAACGGTCGGTTGATTGATGACGGTCGAATCGACGGGCGCGGGAAAATCTGTCTTCGGCTGATCTTTGAACGGCAGGAACGCGGCTTCGGAAAGTGAATCGCCGCCGGTGGGACTTGCCGAACCGAAAAGCGGCATTTCCAAGACGACGCGGCAATTTCGTCCGCCGTCGACAAATTCGTAGCTGACTTCGGTAATGCCTTTGATGAGTGCGTTGACTGTTGTTTTAACAATGTCGTGTTCAAGTTCCAAATCGGCAATGGTTGAATCTCCCGTGACTTGAACGCCTTGAACTGCTTCCGCCAATTTGCGTTGAGCGTCCATTGTCGCGGCACGTCTTGCCTGTTCGCGATAAAGTCCGGGATTTTTTTTGAGGAAGGCCGCTTTGCCCGCGCCGAATCCCGTGGCACGAACAACGCCGCGTTCCCAGTCGACACCGTTTTCGATTGCCGCGAATGCAACCGTCGTCGTCATTGCAAAAGCGAACAACATTACGGTCAAGCATGCCGCGAATTTTTCTGTGAGCTTCACGGTAAACAACTCCTTTGCAAAAAAATTTTTCTGCGCAAATTTTACTTAACGTGTCGGCAAGCGTCAAGATATTTGCGAAAAGTTTAAGCAAGTTCCAATTTATTTTTGGGCGAAAAAAAATCCCGTCGTGCGGGAATTTTTTTAGCTTTTAGCTTAGAGCTTTCAGCTTTTAGTTTGGAAGCGAATCCGGACACCTAATAAGTGCGTTTCTTGACGAAGTCGTCGTAACTCATGGAGCGCGTATGTTTCGTGTGCGCCCAATCGTGTTCGTTGCGGTGAATGAAGCCGATGAAAATTATCGGTATCCACGAATAAATGAACAGCGGATAAAAAAGCAAGTACCACCACGATTTTAGTTTGGCGCGAACTTTGAACAGAATTATCATCGGCAGGACGTATTGCGCGATCATTATCACGATTAAAATTTGCGACGGCATGACGGAATAAATATTTGTGTAAAGCGTCGTGCCCGCGAAAAGTTGAATGTAGCTCATCAGGAAGAAAAACGACGACAGCATCAAAAAGTGCGGTTGCAATAAATATAAACAGCCGTCAAGCATCCGAATATCTTTTCGCCGAAAACCTTCACGCAACATTTTCGGAATAAATCTGTGCGCCACGTCGAATTGTCCCTGCGCCCAACGTTTCCGTTGCGTCCACGATTGAGCGAACGTCAGCGGCTTTTCGTCGTAAACAATCGCATCGTGTGCCCAGGTCGTCTTCAAACCTTCGGCAAGCGACTTCATTGTAAATTCCATGTCCTCGGTTAAGCACGTCGCCCGCCAGCCGTGTTTTTTCAGCACGTCCAAAGTAATGCACATGCCCGTACCGCCGAGAACAGCCGACAAGCCGATATTCGTTTTGGCGAGGTGCGACACGTAATCGATAACCCAAAAGGCAATGGCAAAAGTTCCGCTGACCCACGTGTCGTAAGGATTTTTCGCGTCAAGGAAGCCCTGAATAATTTTGTCGCCCTTGCAAAGCCGGTTGTTCATCTCCATTAAAAATTTCGGGTGAACCAAATTGTCGGCGTCGAAAATTGCAACGGCGTCATAAACTTGCCCGCGAGTTTCCATCTCGAAAAGTTTTTCAAACATCCACTCAAGCGCGAAGCCTTTGGATTTTTTCGTCTCGTCGACGCGTTTGCAGACGATTGCTCCGGCGCGGGCGGCGATTTCGGCGGTGTTGTCGGTGCAGTTGTCCGCGATAACAAAAATGTCGTAGAGTTCGTCGGGATAATCCAGCGACTTCAGATTTTTTATCAGCGGCTCGATAACCGCGCTTTCGTTGTGAGCGGCGACAATCACGGCGAATTTTTTTTGCGGCGTTTTGATTTTATCTTCACGGCGTCGCCACATGCCGAAAAAGCCGATTAAGCACAAGTAAAACGTGAACACGAACAGCACCACTTGCAACGGCACCATGAGCACATCCAACGGGTAATTAAACATTTGTCCTGCCTGCCTGTCAAAGTTTGTCGCGATTCATCAAAGCCAAAAGCGAATTGACGATGCCGAAGACCGCGTAAGTTGCGAAAATCGCCGTCAACACTCCCTGCACGGGAAAATCCATTGCCAGATAAATTATTCCCGCGAACATTGCCGCCGCGAAAATTTTTGCTATCAAAAAAATTTTTTCGCCGTCGCCTTTGAAGTCGGGGTAATGCACGTGCGACACCATCAGATACGCGACTATAATCAGCGTTATCGGGTAAACGAGTCCGAAATTTTCGGGGTGAATGTCCATTGCCAAAAATAAAAGCGTCGTCGTCGCGACAATGCAACCGCCGGCGGGAATTGCCAGACCCATGAAAAATCCGTGCACGACGTTTGTGTTGACGTTGAACCGAGCGAGCCGCCACATTCCGCACAACGCAAAAATTATCGCCGCCGCCTTGCCGAGCAGACCGAATTCATGCATGCAGAACGCGTAGGCCAAAAACGCGGGCGCGACGCCGAACGAACCTAAGTCGCACAACGAATCCATTTCCTTGCCGAGTTCACTCGCGGCGTTGAGTGCGCGGGCAACTCTCCCGTCCATGCCGTCGGCGATAAGCGCGAGCAAGATGAAAACTGACGCGTAAAAATAATCGCCTTCATACGTCGCCAAAATCGAACACATTCCGAAAAACAAATTTGCCGCCGTGCAAGCGTTCGGCAATATCCATTTCATTGCGCCACCTCATTTTATCCGACCGATGATTGATTCACCGCCGCGAACTTTGTCGCCTTTTTTGACCAAAATTTCCACGTTGTCCGGCACGACAATTTCCGTGCACGACCCGAAACGAATCAAGCCGTAAAGTTCGCCTTTTTCAAGTTTGTCGTCAAGCGTAACCCAGCTGACAATTCGCCGCGCCAAAATGCCCGCGATTTGAGTGACCGTCACGCGAATTTTTTCGTTCTCGATGCCGATTAAATGTCGCTCATTCTCGAAGCCGACAGAATCTTTGTACGCGGGACGAAATCTGCCGCAGACATATTTTTGAATTTTAATTTCGCCGGCAATGGGACTGCGGTTGACGTGCACATCAAATACCGACAGAAAAATTATCACCTTGCGGCAGGGCACGCGAACAAAATCGTCGTCATCGACTTCAACCACGTCCTGGACTGTTCCGTCGGCGGGCGACACGATTAAATTTTCGTCGGCGGGAATTATGCGCTTCGGGTTGCGGAAAAAATAAATGCAGTAACATGCAATCACGGCGGGCACAATCGCGGCATAAGGATGAATCAGCACGCCGAGAAAAATCGCGACGAGGAGCGCGACGCCCGCAAAATAAAATCCTTCCTTGATAATGCTCAAAACTTTCACGCTCCATTTTAGCTTTAAGCTTACAGCTTGAAGCTTTAAGGAAATTTTTCGTCACACCTTAAAGCTCAAAGCTTACAGCTTGAAGCTTTCTTTTGTTGATGAACTTTCAAAACGAATTTCGGCAAGGCGATCAGACGACCTGCGCGGGACGGTTGCAACATTGCACGGAAAAGCCATTCGAGTTTCGCCCGTTGCATCCAAAGCGGCGCACGTTTGACTACGCCCGCCATCACGTCAAAGGTGCCGCCCACGCCGATTGACACGGAGATTTGTAATTCGTCGCGGAATTTCGCAAGCCACTTCTCTTGTTTCGGGACGCCCAAAGCCGCAAGCAAAACATCTGCGCGAGAAGATTTTATCTGCGAAATAATTTCCGGCTCGTCGTCCGTGGAAAAATAACCGTTGCGCGTGCCGACAATTTTTATGCCGGGGTAAAGTTCTTCGGCTTTAAGTTTGGCTTTGTCGGCGATCCCCGGCGCGGAACCGAACAGGAAAAATTTCCAGCCTTTGACGGGCGCAAGTTTCATGAGTTCCTGAACCAAATCGAAACCCGCGACGCGTTCGGGCATGTGCTTGCCGAGGTGTCGCGCTGCCCAAACAGTGCCCGCACCGTCCGGCACGACCAAATTTGCCGCGTTCAAAATATTTTTTAATTCGTCGTCGTGAGTCGCCCGCAAAAGCATTTCCGCGTTTGCTGTCGCCACGATTGACGATTTTTTTTCGGCGATTAAATTTGCCACGCGTTCGACGG
>CAMUZL010000090.1 GCA_947165185.1 uncultured Selenomonadales bacterium | reverse complement strand
GGCGATAAAGTTTTTATTTCGTCAACAGGAAAATTCATAAGTCACCAAAATTTTTTCGCCTCACTCATATTTTTTGTCGCGCAGAAGGAAAAAGCCGATTATCCCGTCAATCGCCACGAGTAACATGATGTTCACGTCGAAAAACAAATTCGCCACGAAAGTTGCCAAAATTATTATCGTAGGCAACAAAAGTTTTTTCGCGAACTGTTTTTTGAGCAAATCAATCGCCACGTTCAAAAGCAGAGCCGTCGCGCCGCATTGCATTCCCTTCAAGACAAGCTGAACATATTCGTTTGAGGCGACAATGTCGTAAAAAGTTGCGACTATCGTAATTATTATTAGCGGCGGCAAAACTGTCGCGAACATGCCCGTCAACGCGCCCGCAACGCCCGCCATGCGGTAGCCGAGCATTATCGCCGTGTTCACCGCCATAACGCCCGGCGTCGACTGAGCAATCGCCACCATGTTTAAAGTTTCTTCGTCGCTTATCCAGTGAAATTCGTCGACGTATTTGGCTTTCAGCAGCGGAATTATCACGTAGCCGCCGCCGACAGTGAACATGCTGACAATAAACGTCGACTTGAACAGTTGCCAATAAAATTTTCCGTCGGTTTTAATGTTCGTCAAAGTAAAATCCTTTCGACTGCAATTAGGAATTTGAAATTAGTAATGAGGAATTAGTTTCGGTTGCGAAGCGAGTCTTTTGCGCGGAAAGAAAGTAACTTTCACACAAGCAAAGTTTCCAAACCGATTTGCTTGACGACGCGGCAAGGATTTCCGAACGCCAAAACATTCGCGGGGATGTCACGCGTCACCAAAGATTTCGCGCCGATAACCGAGCCGCTTCCGATTTTCACGCCCGGCAAAATCGTCACGTCGCCGCCAATCCAAACGTCGTCGCCAATTTCAATCGGCTTTGCAATTTCCAAACCTTTGGCGCGTTGAACTTTGTCGAGCGGGTGAATCGCCGTGTAAAATCCGCAATTCGGGCCGACGAAAACTTTTTTGCCGAGAGAAATTTTCGCGCAGTCCATCAGATAACAGTTGTGATTCAAAAAAGTTCCCGCGCCGAGCAAGACGTTGTAACCGTAATCGACCATGAACGGCGACAGAATTTCCACGGCGTCAACGTTGACGTGCGGCAAAATTTTTTTCAAAAGTTCCCGCCGTTCGTCAAGATTTTTCAGCGGCGTCAAGTTCAGTTGCAAGCACAAATCTTTCACGGTCGCCCGCTGTTCAATCAAATCCGCGTCGAAGTTCGCGTCGTACCACTGCCCCGCGAGCATTTTTTCTTTTTCAGTCAAGGTGTTCGCCTCCCCAAAAATTTTTCAACATTATAACCAATCGGCACGGCGAATCAAACACCGCCGAAAAATTTTTCTGCGCGGCGGGGAAAATTCTTGTCGACGTAAAAACTTTCGTTCGATATAATTACCGAAAAGATTTAGTCAAAGGAGTGACAGACGGTGGCCATGGTGATTAACAATCAGGACATTCGGATTTCAATCGGCGAACTCAACCGCAACATCAAAGACACTGTTCGCGAGTTTGAAAAAATTATCACGGGGCAAGAAATAAATTCCGCCGCCGACAATTCCGCCAAATATTCCATGTCCGAAAAAATGCGCATGAAAATTCGCGCTCTTGAACAAAATCAACAGAATGCCCGAAACGGCATGATTATGCTGACGATGGCGCAGGAAGGCATTCAAGAACAGCTTGACATTTTGAAAACGATAAAGTTGCGTGCACTTCAGGCGGCGGACAACAGTGCTTCCGACGACGATCGTCAATGGATTCAAAAAGAAATTGATGACAGCTTCAAAAAGATTAACGACATTGCCTACGAGATTGAACACAACGGAATAAATTTGTTGACGGGCAACGTGCCGATTCGCGAAACAACTGTCGGTTGGAAATTATTGTTGACGCCGCAAGTTTTGGATGATTCTGATATGCATCTTGTCGACGACGTTTATTTTCAACTGGACGGATTGCAAGGGCCTTTCGACGCGTTCAGCCGCTATCAATCCGTCGACACGCCGAGCTCACTTTTGAACGGGAATTCTTCCGTCAATCTTTCGGGCGGCACGGACGGCACTTCTGCGGTTTTTGAAATGGATTTCAGCGGCAAAAGCGTCAACGATTTGGTCGGCAAAGCTTTTCAAGTTCGCGGCGTCAATGCCCGCGGCTCAACTTCAGGTTTTTACAATTACGCCATTGTCGATTCAAACAACTCGACCAAATACAACACGAGCGGATTTAACGTCATAACCGTAAACAGCGCAACCATGAGCATGAGCGACGCATTGAACGCCATTGCCTCCAAAATTAACAGCGTGCAAAGCGCGAACATCACCGCCGCAGTCAACGGCGATAAAATTAATTTCACGCCCGTGAACACGCAAACAGAATCGAACAACGCGATAATTCGGGGCACAACTTCTTTGAACACTACCACGGGCGGCACTGCGGGACACGAAGGCGCAACTGCCACGGGACTCGGACTCGGTGGCTTGAAAACTTCGGGCGGCACAAACGCGACATATAAAACAATTCACCACGACGCCTACACCGACGAAAAAGACAGGTATCACCCCGCTTGGGACGAAAGAGTTTTGGACACGCCCGCGACTTATGCCACGCTCTCTTTCAACGTGTCGGGAGCGGCAAACGGTTCGGGAATTTACTTTAACGGCAGTTACATAAAATTTATCAGCGACCCGACAGATCCGAATTACTCAAGCAAAACTTCCGGCGACGGCGTCACGAAAATCGGTCTCGGCTGGAGCGGTTCATTTTCCACAAGCTCATTCACCATTCGAGTCAACAACGGGCAATTCACAATCACCGCCAGAGGTACGGGCACGGCTTACAACAATTTCGGAATCACCGACGGTTTTGCAAAAGTTGACAGCGTGCCCGGCACAATTTCAAGTTACGGACTTTCTTCACTGGGCGGCGCGACGCAAATTTCTTCGGGCGTCGACGGACAGCGCGCAACTTACGACATGGATTTGACGGCTTACGATACGACCGACCCGAATTTAACGGAAACTTTCATCAGCGAACTTTTGACGGGTTCATTGCATTTGAATTACAAACAATATGCCTATTCGTCCCAACAAAGTATTGCTTACGAATTTATCGACACGAAAGTTCCCACCGCGCTCGAAGCAAAACAACGGCTCAACGGCTCCAGAACGATTGACTTGAATAATTTGCGCACGGCGGTTGCGGGCGGCACGACAATCGCCGACGCGTTTATAAATTTGATGATGCGGCAGAATTCGCGTTTCACCGACGCAAGCAACGGCGGACAAAAAATTTTGCGCACGACCGCCACGGCAAAAGGAATTTTCGGCAACGAGGACAGCTTAAACACCACCGCCGACCAACTCAGCCATTACACGCTGGATTTCAAAAAATGGGTGCAGGAAAACGGTTCCGCTTTGAAAAATCTTCCGCGCTATCTCGACGGCAAAGGTTTTCGTTTTTACTGCGCGACCGATACCGAACATTGGTTTAATTTCGTTTTCAGCAGCGGCGAAGACGACGACGAACGCCCCGAAGGAATTTCCGGCGCACATTTGGAAACGATACCGATTGACGTTTCGGGGCTCGCCGACATTACGCCAAGCACCGACACGGACGAAGTTGTTCGCCGTTTGGTTCAGACGGTTTACGATCAGGCGAATCCCTACTTAATCGCCGACGACCACAATCTTTATTTGGCGGTCAATCCCGAAGAGGGCACGCTCACCGTTTACGACGAACGCAAGGAAGATGTTCTGCTGAATCCCACCGCTTATCCGAACGTCCGCGAAATGGGCGCGAAAATCGGTGACGGCGTACTTGACGACGTGCAAAAAACGACGGTAACAATTCCCGCCAATCAACGCCAGCTTGCAATTCAGCACACGGATTATTCGACTCAATATATTGTGTTGCACATTCCGCAGACGACGATGAATCACATTTTCGCGCTTGACCCCGACTGGCCGGATTACTCAAATTTCAACGTCACCACGCAGGAAGGCCGCAATTATCTTTTGGGCAAGACGAATTCGGGCTCCTCAAGTTCCGCCGCGCTCAACAAAGGATTGGAATTTCTTTTCAGTGCTTTGACGACCGTTTCCGCGCAAAATTCAATGTTGCGTCACACTGCGGCAAATCTTTTCACGAACTACGAAAACGAAAAAGCTGCCGAATCACAAATCCGCGACACCGACATTGCAAAATCTTACGTCGCTTTCACGAAATCGAACATGCTTGCCAAAGCCGCCGAGACGATGCTCGCGCAGGCGAATCAAAGTATTTCAAAAATTATCGAACTGCTTGACCGTTCCAAACCCGCCGACGAAAAATCTTCCGCCGATAAAAAATCCGCCGACAAAAAATCCGACGCCGATAAAAAATCTGCAGCCGATAAAACTTCTGCCGTCACAGATAAAAAATCCGACAAGAAATCCGCTGACAAAAAATCTTCAAGCAAAAAATCTTCCGACAAAAAATCTGCATTGCTCGGACAAATCGGCACGTTCGCAACTCAACGCGACAAAAACACGAATAAAAATTCTTCCGCGCAGAAATCTTCAACCGACAAGAAATCTGCCGTACAAAAAAATTCGGGCAAAAAATAATGTTTTAAGTTTCAAAGTGACGCCCATGTCAATGCTTACAAAAAAGTTTTCATCGCTTAAAAATTTTCAGCCTGCAAGAAAGTTGACACCACAGACAAGAAAACTTCCGGCAAAAAATAATGTTTTACGAGTGTTAAGCGTTTCAAGGAAGTGTTTTACCCCATGGCAATCAAGGTCAAAAATAATTTGTTGGCAATACGTTCGCTCGGTCAGCTCAACATCAACATTACCGAATTGGGCAAAGCGTTGACGAAAGTTTCCGGCGGACAGAAAATCAATTCCGCAGGCGACGACGCGTCGGGACTTGCCATCAGCGAAAAAATGCGCGTGAGAATTCGTGCGCTTGAGCAGGACATTCAAAACGTCAAAAACGGGCGCGCCATGCTCGACACGGCCGAGGGCGGACTTCAACGCCAACTTGACTTGATGCGCACGATTAAAGCCAAAGTCATCGACGCCGCCAACGACTCAAACACCGACGAAGATCGCATGACGATTCAAAAGGAAATCGACCACCACTTTCAAGAAATTCAATCCATTGCTTACCAAAGACGCGCTGTGAAAGCCCCTTGCTTTAGCTATGGGGATGAAACAGCGCAAAAATATCGCTTGTAAACGTTAAAGATTTTGATTAAAATTTGTGCGGAAGTTGAGTAGGGGTAAAAACCGCCGACTTCTATAAAAAAATTGAAGTAAAAAAATGGGCGGGGCATCGTCCATCGAAGGAGACTTTGTAAGACCTCAAATTTTTTTGAGGCATTAGTTGATGATAGCGGAATCCGCCGGCTTTAGCCGTGCGGAGTATGTCAAATGATTCTTCGCTACCTTGCCAAACAGAGACAGGGGCACCAAATTTCCAAAGTCGACAAGAACTACGACGGGAAATTTTCCAAAACTCCGCCGACGGGCAAAGAAACCGGCGTTGAAATTGATTTCAGCGGCGCAACGCTCACCGACCCGACGGCAATTTTCACCGTGCCCGATTGTTTCCACAAGGAAGGCTTCAGCATTTTGTGCGGCGGTTGCCGGCAATACATTAATATCGTTTTTGATAAAGATATGAACATGGGCACTTCCACGCTGAGCACTTCCGCGACAGATACTTTGCGCAAAGATTATGTCATCGGTATCGGCGGCGCGACGTCAACCGACGACCTTGCCGAGGCACTTTTCGAGGGCATTGCCAACGCGCCCGGTCGCAGTACCGCAAACGACATTTATGTCACTTACGGCGACGGCTCCAAAGAACTTGTTTGCGTCGGCGTCGACTCAAATCACAACGTCCGCATTGCCAAAAATCCGAATTACTCCGACGACCCGACCGTTGCCGGCTCGTCACGCAACAAATATATTTTCCTTAAGCAATCCAGTCCCGCGTTAGACTTTTTTGACGGCGGCACGGCTGAAGCGTCCGGCGGCAGAGGCTCCAAAGACGACGTTCCTGCAGGCACTTCCGTTGAAGAACTCGACGGCAGTCAAACAGTCAAAGACGAAAACGGCAACCCGATTTCGCATATTCAAACGGTTACGGTTGACGAAGAAACCGAAATAAATATTTGGGAGCCGACGATTGGCAACGTGACGGTTGCGATTAAAAATCCGATTGTCATTCACGACGGCACGCAAGCGGGGCAGAATACTTATTACTACATGCAAAACATGCGAACCGCTGCTTTGACGGCGGGCGAAATTTTCAACTCGTCGACGGCAAGTGCCAAAAATTTAATCAGCGCGAACGACCGCGCCCGTTACGACGCTTTGAGCAACAACGCAACCAAACAGGAAGAATGGCTTTCGACGCTCAAAAGTGCCGCGAACAAAACCGTCGACGATATTTCCGTCACCACGCAAAAAGACGCCAACATTGCAATTCGCGTGCTCGACGGCGCGATTGACTACGCGCTTGATGTTGTAACAGACCTCGGCGCATATGTGCAACGTCTCGAAATGACCGAAAACAATATCGTTTCAAAGGACGAAAACACAACCGCCGCCGAATCCACAATCCGCGATATTGATATGGCGCGGGCAATGACTTCTTACACGGGGGCGAAAATTCGTTCGCAGGCAGCAGAGTCCATGCTTGCTCAATCGAATCAAAATTCGTCAAACGTGTTGAGCTTGTTGCAATAAAAAAAATCCCCGACCGAAATCGGGGACGCGTTAAAAATTTTTCGGACAAAGATTTTTGAGTAATGATTTTCGTCTTGCTTGCGTAGAAGATGAAAATTTTTTTGTGCCGTTATCTGCTCTTGAAGTCTTCGTCCAATTCTTCGCGCCAGCTGTCGTCGGCGGTCTGCTTGGGAGCCGACTTCCGCGAAGCCATTACAAGCTTGCTGACAGAATTATAAAGTTTTGCCGTGCCGCGACTGTCGGAATGGTAATTGACTGCGCGGCGACGTTCGATGCCGATGCTGTCCGCGACTTCGGCGGCGTCGATGTTCGCGCCCAAAAAGACGAAATCCCAGCCGAGTTCCTTTTGCCGTTCGATAAGTTGTTTGACTTTGCCGTAGCTGAATTTGCGGCTTGCGTTTTCCATACCGTCGGTTGTGATGACGAACAAAGTTTTTTGCGGGCGGTCTTCTTCGCGGGCGTACTTGTGCACGTTGCGAATGTGTTTGATAGCGTCGCCGACCGCGTCCAAAAGTGCCGTCGTGCCGCCGACAAAATAATCGTCGGGCGTGAGCGGTTTGACATCTTCAAGCCGAATTCTGTCGTGCAAAACCTGCGACCGGTTGTTGAACAGAATCGTCGAGACAAAGACGGTGCCTTCCTCCGCCCGTTGCTTTTCAATCATGGAGTTGAAACCGCCGATTGTGTCGCTTTCGAGACCGGACATTGAACCGCTTCTGTCGAGGATGAAAACCAGTTCCGTAATTTTTGCCATTGTGATGACCTCCTTTTGCGGAGGATTATACGAAAAATTTTTGCCGAAGTTGTCACTTCGCAAGTGACAAAAAATATTTATTCGCGCTTGAACAAAATGTCTTGCTTGTAATCGTAAAGCGTCTCGTTGAGTTTTATCACGCTGAAAATTTCCGACTCAATGAAAAACGAAATGATAACGTCGCGTTTGGAGGCGTTCGACAGCGCGAAGCCCGCCGTTTCCAAAAGTTTTTTCGTTGTCGGCAAGTCAAGCTTGAGTGCAACGGCGAACGCAATGACGGTGTCTTTACTCGGCTTGTAATTTTTGTTGTCCTTGATTCGCTGATAAATTTGGCGTTGAACGGTGGCGGCGTTGTAAATCAGCGAAGGTTTTTTGCCGCTCTCTTTGACGAGCCGCACAAGCATTTCGGAAAAAGTTTCGCCTGCTGTCTCCTCAAAAATTTTATTGAAATCCAAAGTTCCTGCGACGGCGGAGACACGCGAAAATTGCGGCACCATGAAGCCCATTCTCGGCGGAGATTCGTAATGTGATTCGCGGCGGCGGCGATAACGTGCCTGAGAAGATGTTTTCGGTTTGGGAATTTCTTCGTCGAAAATCTTTTCAGCGGGTGAAAAACTTTCTTCAAAAACTTCGTCGCCGGTGAAATGTTCGGCAATGTATTTGTCGAGAAGGGCTTGTAATTCTTTGCGTCTCATGAAAAACACCTCCGCGCAGATTTTATCAAATTTAGCCGAAAAAATTCAATCGCCGACAAAAATTTTTCATAAGGGACAAGGGACAAATTCATTACGCAAAAAAAAGCACGCCTCCGAATTTCGGGGACGCGCTGATTTTTTTATGGAAATGCTTTGGCTTACACCAATTGGATGCAACGTCACGTTGCCACGCCTCCGAATTTCGGGGACGCGCTGATTTTTTT
>CAMUZL010000089.1 GCA_947165185.1 uncultured Selenomonadales bacterium | reverse complement strand
AGCAAGTCCAGATTTTTGCCCGCGCCCGAAGAATACAGGCTCAAGTTCAAATCCGCCGACGTGTACAGCTCAAAAATTTTTCGCCGAACAATCATGTCTTCAGCCGATTCAAAAGCAGTGCCGTCAATCGTGAAGTCTTGCCCGCCAAGTTCCAGCGCGTCACGTTCCAGCCAACTTTCGCCGTCGAAAAGCTCCGAACCGTGCAAAGTCCAGCCGCTCAAGTCCGTCGTCACAAGTTCATTCATGCGGTCGTTATCCAATTAAAAAAAGACGCCGAAGCGTCCGTGTTGTTCAGTTTATTTCTCGTTGACGATGCGCCAGATTGTTGACGAGCTGACGCCGTACTTTTTTGCCAAACCACATTGCCCGAACTCGTGACTGTGTGGCACGAATTCGCTCCGTATCTGTTCGCAAATGTCGTCGGGAATGCGTGTATCGATTCTGCCGCGAATTTGACCGCCCGCCGTTTTATAATGCTCACCGCGTCGAATATCGGCTATTGTCGACGGGTCGACACCAAACATTTTTGCAAGTTGCCGCTCGTTCAAGCTGTCGGGATTGTCGCGGATGAAGCGTGCCTGTTCGTTGGTCAATTTAGCGTCAGGATGTTCGCCACCTTGCCTTCGTAAGCCTGTCGCAAGCGCATGTTGGTTGTTTTCGGACGACGTGCACCATTCAAGGTTCTCGACGCAGTTATTTTTCGGATTCCCGTCAATGTGATTGACTTGCGGCTTCGATTCAGGATTCGGTATAAACGCCGTCGCCACCAAACGGTGAATGCTCATGTGTGTTTTTTTGTTATCGCGGCTTAAGTCCACACGCGGGTAGCCTTTCGCAAGTCCCAACTTCATGATTCGCGGTGTCTTGTACTTAAACGACCGAACCTGTCCGAAATTTGAAACTTGATAACCGTCAAATCCGCTGATGTCTCGCCATTCTTCAGTCATTGTAATTCCTCCTTGCATAAACGCCCGAAAAGAATTACAATTTCTCTCGGACGTGATGTCTGAAAAAGTCGCCTTGCCGTGGAAAGTTGGGCGGCTTTTTCGTTTGCAAGAGTATACTAAATCCCGCTGAATAAAGCAACAATTTCAGGTCTGGCTTTGGACTTAATGCGCTCAATGTGAGGACGCGCCGACATTCGACGAGTACCTTTCTCTAAAAATTGTGCGTAGTAGGTGTCCGACTTGATTTGCAACTTGACATCAATTCCGCGCCCAAGCCCGTTAGCTTGTACGAATTGACTTTCCTTCCAATTACGCCGCAAATTTCCGGTGTCAGGACTCGGAGGAGAAGCAGGTGCGCTGGCGACGTGACCGTTACGATAACGGCGTCCCGTGCCGTTTTGTCCGAGAACTTCCATTGCCGCATTGCGCAAAATGTTCGTCCCGCGACGTGCCCGACTTAAAACTTGACGATTAACTCCGCCGACAACGCAGGCAACTTCCGCAGAAATCCAATCGGCAATACTCATTTCGCGTCAGACCTTTCGCTCACAAAGTACACGAAAAATTGTCCCAAGCCCGAAATATCGTCGACCGCCTCGACGAAAAAGATTTTGTCCGCCTTGATGAGTTTGTCGCCGATCTGTGCCCGCGCCGCGCCCAAATGCTGAACGATTTTGTGAGTGACCGTGTGTTTAAGCCCGTGCCACTTTTCGACTTCGTGCGGCTCGACCGTTGAAATCAAGCCGAAAAGTTCAGCGTTCGTCACAAATTCCACGCGGGAATTTCCGTATTCGTCAAGGCGCGTGCGTTTTTCTTCGACCAAAAATTTCTCGAAAATTTGTCTCGGCTTAAGGTACATGCGGACATCTCCAATCGTTCATACCGATTCGGAACACGGGCGGGCGGAATTTTATTTTTCGTTGACGATGCGACGGATTGTCGACGGATTGCAACCGTACTTTTTCGCCAAAGCACGTGAGCCATATTCGCGAGAGTACGGAACGTATTCACTACGAATTTGTTCGCGAATCTCATTGGGAAATTTGCCACCTACTCCACTTTGCGGAACAACCGCTTCGCCTTTTTTGACAAACTGCCCGTTCGCTCTGTGAAAACTAGGGTTTGCCTTTTTGGCACAACTGTTTGAACAAAAGCGTGCTTTATAGTCGTTGCGCGTAATGAAAGTCTTTCCGCAGAATTCGCAAGTTTTTTCAACGTCATAGTAACCTTGCTTGCGAAGAAACGCGATGCGACAAGTTCGTGAGCAGAAACGATTTTTTTTGTTGTAGTTTCGCGCCTCATAAACCTTGCCGCAATTCTCGCAAACGTGTGCATGCGTCGGGCGGCAGGTGGCGTGAAGTTTTTTATGCTCGGCACGAGGCAAGCATTGAAGATTTTCAAGCACGTTGTTTGACGGATCGAAATCGACATGATGAATTTCGTAGCCTTCAGGAATTTCGCCATGCACCGATTTCCAAACTGCCATATGCAACCAGCCGTCGCTACCTTTGTAATAGCCGTTGCGCATTTTGTAGAATTTTTTGCCGTTGAACTCGATAAAATTTTCCGCCATACAAAAACACTCCTTGCAAAAACTGCGCGGAGCGTTGTATAATCGAAATGACAATTCGCCCCGTGCGTTAGTTTGTTGAACGAAACTATTTTGCACGAACTAGGGCGATTTGTCAATTTTTATTAGCAGGCAAGTTATCCGACACAATTTGCCAATTTATTTGGGCGGCGGCGACCTGCACGGCGAATGTCAATCATTCTTTTATCAATAAATTCAACAGGGTCAGTCGTCGCGTCGTCAAAGCGTTTGAATTTCTTCTGGGCTTCGTTGGCAGTCGTCCCGCCCGTCCACTGATTCGACCAAACGCCTTTGTTGAAAAATTTCTTCGCGAATTCGATTTCCTGATGAAGTGCCATTTGTTCGGTAATTGTTTTGACGCGGGCGCGAATAGGGTCGGCACTTCCTGCGGCACCCGAACGCTGATAAGCCAGCGTGATAATTTTGTCCAGTCCGATAATTATCTGGTCGACGTGGCAACTGTAGCTGTCGTCGCTCAAGCCCATAACTGCGGGCGCAACCGTGCCGTAATCGGGTTTTCTTTGAACGTTGTCGCGAGCCAAGTCCGCCTTGCTGAACGTGTAGTAATAACCGCTCGGAAGCTGGACGGGACACATCGGAAACAGTCGTTTGCTCGCGTAAGTCGGCTCCTCGAAATACGAAATACAAAGATTTGACAAATACTGATTCGGTTTCCAGTTGCCCAGTTGTTTTTGAACGATAATGTTTTGTACGTCCATGATGTTCACTCCTTAAAGTTTGCCGGCGCGAATAATTTGCACGCGAGCCGTCGCGCCTTGAGCCGCGTTTTCAAGTGCTTGCGCGAAAATAAATTTGCCCGTCTCGGCTTTGACTGCCAAACCGTCCGCGCCCGACGCAAGAAAATCGCCTGCCTTGAGAGCTTCGCCCGCCGTCCACATACTGCCGCCCGTGATTTGTGCCGTGACGTGTTCGCCCGCCGCTATCGGCAATTCGTTTTCGGCAGTAAGAATACCGATTGGCATTTCGTCCGCCGCTGAAGTCTTTACGCCGTTTTCAGTCAACGTCACAGCCGTGAAAGCCGCGCTCGAAAGTTCCGCCGCAGTTACGAATTCGCTTGTCGGGCTTTGATTGATGATTGAACCGTTAAACATTTTTCTGCCTCCTATTGCAATTCGGGATGAGCCAAATACGCTTCGTCGATTGCCTGTCGTTTCGTCAAGTGCGGTTTGGATTTCTGAATTTCCGCTGCGTACACTTGAATTTGTTCTTGTCCGTCCGACTTGAGCCCATCACCGCGTTTGCCGATTTCCTCGAACGTGCCTGCTTTTTCGACCGCCGACAATGCGCCGTCCAAAACTTTTATCGCAGTTTCGTACAGTTGAGGATTCGATTTCGACGCCGCTTTGAGCATTGGAGCAAGTTTTTCTGCGTCCGTGCCCAAAATCTCGTAACGTTCGGCGATTTTTCGGAACTCGGCATCTTCGGCTTTCTCAATGTGCGCGTTTAATCTGTCCGTCAAATCTTTCAGCGTCGCCGTCAATTCGTCGAACCCGTCGGCTTTGGCAACAACTTCAGGTTTGGTGACAACCTCGGCTTTGGTTACCTCTTCAGTTTTCGTGACTTCTTCAACCTTGGTGACTTCTTCAGCTTTGTTAACCTTATCAATCGGCGTTGTCTCGGTAATTTTTTGTTCGTCCATTTTGGTATCCTCCTTGCGTTTGAAAATCGTTACGTGAGCTTCGGGATTCGCGCCCGCGTCCACGAACGAAACTTCTTCTATTTCTAAATTTGTCAACTTAGTCACTGCAATTCCTCCCGCCTCGCACGTCCGCCGATTGAAAACATCGTATAAACGCCCGATTTGATTTTCGCCCAAACGTCGTCATCGGTGACGCGAAAACCAACCCACCAACCGAGCGGGATTGAGCCTTGCAGTTCGAGGGCTTCCATTTTTTCGGGCGTCACTACGAAACTTTCAACCAGTTGCGCCACACCGATTTTGGAATGCATTTCGCCGCCGGCACCGCTGAATTCCACGAATCGATACGCCGCTTGTTCGAGTTCGGAAATCGGAATTACGTCGCCTTCGCTGTCAACGACGGGTATTCCGTCCTCGTCCGCCGCCACAGACGCCCAGCCGAATATCAAATGCTCATCCGCTTTGGCGATTTTCGCTACTATCTTCATGTTGATTTCTCCAACAAAAAACGCCCGAAGGCGTCTGTATTCAGTTAAATTGCTCCGGTTAAAATTCTTGCGTTACAATCGCGTCCGAGCTCTGGTGAATTCGGGCGCAAGCAAAAACTTCATTTCGCGGACGGTCGTGTCGTCCCATCAAAAAAATAAATTTATGGTCGTTGTCAATCTTCGTCGTCAAAAATAACCAACCTGCATCGAGCAGTTCGTTTGCGCGATTGACATCTTTTGTTGCCTCCAACTCTTCCGTCGCTTCGAAATACATTTCAGCTCAACTCCAAGCATTTCTTCTCGTTAGTTTCGGCGTTTTGCTCCACTCTGATGAAAGTCAAAGCCTCTTTTCGCGGGCGGTCGTGCTTGCCCAGCAAGAAAACAAATTTACCGTCTTCGTCTTGCGTCAGCTGATAAAAACACCAGCCGTCGTTGAGCAGTTCGTTCGCCCGGTCGAGGCTTTTTGTTACTTCAAGCCGTTGTGTTGCCGCGTAAAACATTTCAATCACTCCAATCAAAAAACGCCCGCAGGCGTCTGTATTCAGTTAATCGGTTAGTTCAAGCTTTTTGTATCCGCGAATCGGCGCATACGGTTTAAGGCTATCACGTTTAAGCGGGTAAGTCCAACTCCTCACACCAGTTTCTTTGTCAACTGTCAAGTGAAAGCCGCCTGGAATACCTTCACCGTCATCGGCACGGAGTACAGTAAAAACGTATTGTCCTTGAGCCTCGCCGTAAGAATCGTGCAGTTTAAGCCGTGACGAGAGACCATTTTTGGCAATGTTTATCGCTTCTCTAAGAGTTATCATGTTTGACCTCCTTGCAATACATCTGAATAATCTTCTCGTTCGGCTCAAGATTATCCATACGCAAGAGCTTTGTCAAGTCATTTTTCACGTTGTCGAAATAATATTCAACATCAAGTTCGCCCGACTGCGGGTCGAGAAAATGTATATCGCCATTTCGATTTTCAGCAACGAAAACATGAGATTCGCCAGTTTTCCACACCACCACGACTTCACCGCGAGCTCCGTCACCGAAAGATTTCATAAGTCGAATAACGTCCGCCTTGCCTGAACCCGCAAAGCCACTTTCAAATTTCGCGTTGTCAAAAACTTTATCCCAATCTTGCGCGAAGCTGTCATTATCCAAATCGAAAGTTGGACGAGCTTGAACGTCGTAGCCGCGCATTCGCATTTCGTAAGTTGGAACACACTTTTGACAGTTAATTTGAAGCATTAAACCTGAAGAAAAATTCGGATTGGTAGCCCGAACATTTTCATCCGAGCTTAAAAAATGTTGCTGACGACGCCACGGCAGTCCGCTCGGTGCAGTCAACGGTTTGCCGACTTCTCGATAAATAATTGTACAGCGACAGCGCGGATGCAGAGGCGGTAAAGTCACGCCCGATTCGTTCGTGTGTCCGACAACCGTATCTTTCAGCGCAAGACAACGCCCGCAGACGCGATTTGTGCCGGCTGTCGACCAGACCATTTCGCACACGCCCATTAATCCCGCACGTTGCGCCGCCAAAATTCCTTCGTGAGCACCTTGATTGTAAGCCCGCGCAAGTTCCGTGTGCACAATCGTTTCGGCGCGTTGGCGGTGTTGCTTGCTCGCGTATTTCAAAGCCGCTTTGTCCGCACGGGAATTAGCCGCGTTTACCGGAAGTCCCTGCTCGACCAATCGGTTAAAAATGCGTTCGCGATAATTGGCGTTGGCTTGAGCTTGGCGGGCATTGAGACCAATGAGCGGGCGAATTTGTTGCGCGATTTTTTTCGGCGGTATCATATTTGCTTGCCCGTGCAAGATTATCGCCGCGATTGCCCGTTTTGATTCGTCGCTGAGCAAGGTGACAAGTTCCGCGCCGCGTGTCCGAAGAAAATCTTTGACACGAAAATCCGAATCGTCGATAGTAATTCGTCCGCGTGTGGCTTTGGATGCCGCCGTTTGAATTGCCAAAAGCCACAACGGTGAAAATTTTTCGTTGACGACTTTTGCATAACGACTTTGCCAATCAATCAGCTCGTCGATTTTGCCCGCCGCGATTGCCGCTTCCAAGTCCTCGTAAGAAATTTTTCGCCAGTCATCGACCATGCGCGACAAAAATTCTATCGGCTCGTCACTGTTCCCGCGAAGAAAATTTTCCAAATCGCTCAAAGTTTCGGCGGGTGAACGTGCTTTTGTGAATCTAAACATTTTCTTCAACCTTCACGGGCAAATTCGCTTGTTCGCGCAAATATTTTTCAAGTTCGTCGTCGGGCGTTATCAAACCGATTCCCGTCATATCTTTAAGGAACGTGCCCAGCTCTGCCAGATTCTGCGTCTCAATATCTCCATGAATTAGTGTTGGATATTCGGCGGACGAAAAACTTTTGCGATTCATTTCAATGAGCGCGGGAATTGCCTTGCGGTTGAAAACTTCGCAAATCATATCGAGATAAGCTCCAATAGCCATCGAAAATAATTCGGTTTTGTCGGAACTTAAAGCCCAACTGCCAGTTTGCTCATGTCCCAAAAATAAAAAATCCGCCAAAACTGTCATCGCAATGCGGGTATCGTAGCGTTCGATTATTTTGGAAGTGTCGAATTGTCGACTGCCGCCCGTCGAAAGAAGTTTCAGCTCCCAGCCGGCGGGAATTGTCAAACCTTCCATTGCGTCGCGGCGAATGTTCGAGACAAAATCGTTGCACATATTGAGCAAAGCGGCATTGGATTTACTCCACACGTCGACGCTTTCGGGCGCAATCAGTACGGGAAAACCCGCCAAATCACGCTCGATGCCGATGCCTTCAATTTCCTGAATCCGCTTTTTGAAATACCAACTTCGATAAGCGTTTCGCAAAATCGAGCGACCTTCGGGCGAATCTTTTCGGCTTTCGGTTCGGAACAGCAAAAGTTTTTCGACAGGAATACGTATTATGTCAAACTTCGGCGCGGGCATTTGTACAAACGCCGTTAAGTTGTCGTTGTCGTCGAATTCCCATTGATACAAACTTTCCTGACAGCGAATCGGTAATTTTTGCCAGCCGATTAATCCGTCGTCGAATTTTGATTCGAGTTGCGGATTTTTCTTGTGTCCCATGCGCCGCTTGTAAACAATTTCATGCACCGACCAGCCGTAAATCAAAAAGCTCAAAATTTCGCTGACGGTATCAGTCCACGTCGATTGCATATCGTGCAGGCAACTTTCGACGAATTCAGCCGCCCGCTTGTCGACTGCGATTGAACTTGCCGCTCGAATGCTCCAACTCGCCTGCCGAATCAGCATTTTAATCGCGAACAAAATCGCGCCGCAAACGTCGTCGTTCTCCGACATTTCTTCGTAAACGCGCACGCCGCGAATTCCACGCAGTTCCAGCAAAAATTCTTCGTAGAAAATCCCGCCGTAATGTTTCGCGCCGGTGCGACCAATTTCTCTGTCCATTTTATCTCCAATAAGAATTCACAATCGGGAAGTTCGGCGGAGCGGAAACCGTTGCAGTCGGAGCAAACGCCAAAACTAAGGCGTCGGCTCTGTCGGGAGACCTGCCCGCTCGTTTCTTGTATGCGGATTTTTCTTCCAAAATCAACTTGTCCGAACTTGTCAGCCGATACTTGCGCGTTGCCAGTTGCGCCGTCAAAACTTCATCTTTCGGCAAAATTATTTCGCCCGAAACGAATCTGTCACGAAGTGCAAACCAACTTTCGGTTGCCCAATTTGCATAATGCGGGTCGCGGGCTTTACCGCCGTTGTGACAGCCGTTGACTTCGACACGCAAATTTTTTTCGGTAAAAACTTCGCGCAATCTGTCCGTCACGCCACCGCCGACACCGTCATCGTCGACATTTACCG
>CAMUZL010000088.1 GCA_947165185.1 uncultured Selenomonadales bacterium | reverse complement strand
CAGCGGAACAGATTGTTTCGGGCGGCGTCTTTCACACTGACGAGGACGCAAACGCGGCGCGTCGACTTGAAACAGCACGTGCCCGACAAGTACAAAAAGGTGTGGCAAATCACCACCCCAGGTCAAAGGCGCAATGTGACACTGATTAACGAAGCAGGCTTGTACAAACTCATCTTCGCAAGCAAGTTGCCTTGATTCGTGCCGGTATTGCGTTGCCACTCGACGAAGAGGAACGACGAATGAACGGGCTAGGTTTAACTTAGAGCGTCGGTAATAGCGATACCGTTGTCCGAAACAGAATTCACGTTCGCGCCGATTCTTTCCCCAGAAAGTGGGAACAAACGAAAAAACGTCGTCCGAAGACGACGCTGATTCTCTCCTAAGAAAAACACAAAGGCGGCTTGTCATTTCACTTTCGCGGTTTTATAATTTAGGTGTCTAAGCTAATCATAATGCCGCTAGGAGGTTTTGACCGCCGCCCCGTGCGCTGTATCTCTACAGCTTTTTCCGAACCAGTAGCCGTTCCCGTCTTGCAACTGACGTATCAGCCAAGAGCGGAGCTTTCAGCTAAGGTGTTTTGATTTTAGCACTGTAAATGGTTTTCGGCAACACGGGCGAGTGAAAAATATTTGCGGCAGGAAGGAGGAAAACTTTTGGACGGATTATTTTTGAAAATTGAAATGGCAGAACAACGCCGCGATGATGCAGAAGCATACGCAGACGCGATTGTCGGATTGACGCAAAATCCTGCCGCAACACTCTTGTTGGTGGAAGCAATGAAAGAAGCCGTTGCGGATGCTGAACTTCAGTGGCGCGAGATTGAGCAGTCGGCAGAATTCAAAGCACGGTACACAAAGCGCGATGACGCTTGCGCAGATTTTCTCCGCGAGATGTGTAGCAAAATATAACTAAGACGACCGCAGGGATTAATCCGCCCGTCAACTTCACCGGCACAACAAACGGCGGGCGGTACTCCCACGCGGCAAGAAAGGAAATGTGAAGATGCCTATAGGTTTTTCACGAAGCGAAATCGCCCGAATAGCACAAATTAAAGAAAGTTCACTCAGGGATTTTTTGGAACGGCGAGGAATAACGCCCGACCTTCCCAACAAAAAGTTTTCGGAAGAGCTTACTCAAGAAATACTCACGTTGCGCAAGCAATCTATACACACGCGGAAAGACGCGACACAGGAACTTAAAATCGACGCGGAATTTCAATCGCTGATACCGCCGCTGTCGGACGAGGAACTCGCACAACTCGAAGAAAATATTTTGCGCGACGGAATTCGCGATGCGCTTGTTGTCTGGAAAGGGCACGACGTTTTGATTGACGGGCATAATCGTTACGGCATTGCTCAAAAGCACGGCTTGCACTTTCGGATAGTCGAAAAAGAATTTTCCAATCGCGACGCCGTGTTGGTGTGGATTGTTCAGAATCAATCGGGACGCAGAAATCTTTCGGCTTATTCACGCGCCGAGCTTGCCTTAAAACTTAAGCCCGTCATTGCGGCAAAGGCGAAAGAAAATCAAGGAGAGCGAACAGACCTTTTGCAGAATTCTGCAGGAAGTTCAAAGCCGATTGATACTCGTACTGAACTTGCGAAATTGGCGGGAGTTAGTCACGACACAATAGCCAAAGTTGAAAAACTGGATTCGCTGGCGTCCGAAGAAATCAAGACGGCTTTGCGCACGGGCGCAGTCTCAATCAATGCGGCTTTTACGGCTGTCGCGGCAGGAGCAACCACGGTTGAAGATATTCAAAACTTCAAGGCACAGCGACAGTCTGTCCGTCAAGAAAAACACGCAACAGATTTCACACGTAACGAAAACACCGACGAAGAGTTTCAACAGTCAAAGCAATTAATTATCGCCTCACTGCAGATTTTGACGGATTGGCTTGCCGAGACCGATGACCGCAAGACCGTTTCAAAACTCGCCAACTTGCTCAAAAAAATTAGCCCAAAGGGCAGAAAGGATTGATGTTTATGAACGAAGATTATTTGTCGGCAACCAACGACGAGCGCGAAGAATTTCCGTCGGAAGAATACGCCGAAGTATTTCAAAACAGTTCCGCCGACGCGCAGATTGTCATGCCCGAACAAGAATACCCCACTAATCAATCGCAGGATTTTGACGAAAAAAATGTGCGTGACTATTATATTACAAACGCGGACGAAAATAAATCCGACAAGCCGATTCAATGCTTTGAAAATTTGCCCGACGAGATACTCAACGCGCCGCGATTCTTCCTTGTCGGCAAAAACAAAGTGCCGCTTACCAAAGGTTGGAACAATCCCGAAAATCAACGCGACTATCGTGACGTGAAAGGTGTTGCGGGATTCGACACGTGCGGACGCGGACAAGCCGTTGACTACTTGTTTTTGGACTTCGACCATGTGCTCAACGACAAAGGCGAATTCGTCAACGAAACAGTTAAGAAGTGGTTTAAATTTATCCACGAGAAACTCGGCAGTTTTTGCGAACGTAGTATCAGCGGGCACGGACTTCATATCCTCGCCAAGCCAACGCTGGGAAAGTTCCCTCCGATCAATGCAGGGAAAAACGGTGTCTTGCGTTTCGGTGATAGTGCGAAGCTTGAAATCTTTTACGGCGGCGCAGGACGCTACTGCCTTGTAACAGGTGCCGTGTTCGAGTGTGCGCCCAAGACGGCTATCGCGAGCGGTGAAGTCGTCGACGAAGTCTTACAGAAATTGTTGGACTCAATCCAAAATCAACTGCAAGCCAAAGAAAAGCACGTCGACGCCGAAGATAAGCTGACGCACCAAATCAGTGCCTCAGGTCAAAACCGCAACATGACGCTGATTAACGAACGCGAAAACGAAGACGAACCCGAATACGACATGCACCGCGCCCGCCTCATGCTTGATTGTATCGACCCGTCAACGTTGGACGACAGCGACTGGTTTGCCGTTATTTCGGCGTGTAAAAATATCGGGATTGATTATCCGATCGTCGACGCATGGAACCGCCGTGACCCCGAACGCTACGCCGAACGCGAAAACCAAACTCGTTGGAATTCAGCTAAAGACCCGTCGTTTAACATTGAAACCCTTCACGGCAAGGCAAAAAGATTCGGCTACGACGAGCGAACTGTTTGGCACGAGTGGCACGACAACCGCGCTGGTTACGTAAAGCGAAACAATTCAGTCGCGATTCACGACCCCAGCGGCAAGTCAACGGAAGAAATCATTGCGCAGATTCGTGACCGTTGCGAGTGGCGGACAGTCAAAGTTTCAGATGGAGACGGCAAAACGCAGTTCAAGAAAATTTCAATCAAGCCGACCCAAGCGAACCTCAACTTGATTTTCGAGGAAGACCCAAACTTGCGCGGACTTGTCGGGCACGACCAATTCTGTGGCGTCGACGTTTTCTTAAAGCGTGCGCCGTGGCATGACAAAGACGAAGACCGCACGGGTGAGCAGTGGAACGACACCGACAACGCTCAACTTCGCGTCTACCTCCGCAACGTTTATGCCGACTTAGAACACGAAAAAAAGATTAGTGATACGCGGATTGACTTCGCCCGCAAAAACTCTTTCAACGCCGTCAAACAATTTCTTTCGAGCTTGCCGAAGTGGGACGGCGAAAAGAGAGCCGAAACAGTTTTCGTCAAGTTCCTGCACGCCGAGGATTCGGAATACACCCGTGTTGTTACGTTGAATTTCCTGTTAGGCTCAATCGCCCGCGTCTATTATCCCGGTGTTGAGTTCGCCAACTGTCCCGTACTGCAGGGCGCGCAACGTATCGGCAAGTCAAGATTGATTCGGATGCTGGGCGGAAAAGAAGGCGTCAATCCCAACGGACAGAACTGGCACGTAGCACTGAAAGATTCGGTTGATGACAGTCACGCGACCGATGCGCTCATGAAAGGTTGGATTATTGAAATCGAAGAGTTCAGCGCGGCGCGGAAAGCCGAAGTCAACAACCTCAAAACTTTTATCAGCGCAACAGAGGACACGCGCAGATTCTCTTATGACAAATACGCGACCACCCGCCAACGCAAAAACTCTTTCGTCGTGACTTGCAACGACAGCCAAATCTTTCGTGACAAGACGGGCAACGCACGATTTATTGTCGTCAAATGTTCGCAGAAAAAGTTTGACCGTGTGCCGGGCATGACGCCCGAATATATTCGGCAAGTTTGGGCGGAAGCACTCCACATTTACAACGAGCAGTTCAACGGCTTGTCGAAAGAAGAAGCGGGCGCGAAGTTGCTGTTGCCCCTCAAAATCCAAGAGCAAGCCGAAGCAATAGCCGAAAAATACACGCAGGACGACGGCATGACGCTTGAAATCACAAGCTACCTCGACCGCAAAATTCCGTTGCAAGCCATCTGGTTATTGCTCACGAAAGAACGACGCCGCAAGTTTATCGCCGACGGGAAAATCGAAGTCGACCAAGCCGAACTCAACTTTGCCCGACGCGCACAAGGCGGACGAAACGCGCAAGAGGACATTGACAAAATCGGCAGCTACCTACGCCAAGGAAAAGGCGTGCTCAAGCAAACCTTCACGGTCGCGGGCGGCGGTACTCAAGAAAAATTTATCCTCTTCGGCACCGAGTACCGCCAACACATCTGCTCTGCGGAAATCTTTCAAGAATGTTTCGGTCAAGACAAGCGCAAGTCAATGACCAGAATCAACGAGATACTTACGACGCTTGACGGCTGGACTGAAGGGAGGAGACTTCAAAAAGCCGACCCCGAATATAACGACCAAAAACATCCGTACTACCGAGACGAAGACAATTTACCCGTCGAAGAGACCGAAGAATCAAAAGTAACCGACTTCGTCGGCACGCCGTTTGACCTCGAAACTCCGCCGTTTTAAGCGGGCAAACTCAAAAGTAGGACGAACAATAGGAAAAGTAGGAAACTAAATTTTCAGGCGTCCTACTTTTTTTTGTGACTTTAACAACCAAAATCAAATTGTCGACTTTAATAAAACCGCGTTATTACGCCATAATTTTTTCTCTCTCTCTCAAAAGTAGGAAGTATAGGAAATGTAGGACGCAATTAATCAAGACTTTTAAAAAACGCAACGCGAACGTTATTGTTTCGATGATTCGAGACTCAAAAGTTTTTCAAATATTTAATGGGAAATGCGTCCTACTGTCCTACTTTGTCCTACTTTTTTTAGATGGCGTCATAACGCGATTGGGAAAAAAATAACGTGACTAAAATCACCAAAAAAAAGGCTATAAAATTTTGCCTTTGGTTAATATATCAAAATGATATGTTTACATTTCGGGTTTCGACGCGAAGACAAGGCTAAGTAAACATAGGGCTGAACGTCCTGCGCGAACGCAGAATCAATTTACGGATTTTAAATCTCTAAACCTCAAGGGTACCGAAACAGTAAATTAAATCACCGACACGAAATCGGGAAAGTTGAATGCGGCGAGATAACTCTCGTCGTTTTTTATTTGGAGGAGATAGCAATGAAGATAAACTTTTGTGTTCTACGCGACCCGATACCGCAAGCGCGACCGCGATTCAACGGGCGACACGCGTATCAACCAGCGCGAAGCCGAGCATATCGGGAAGTCGTAAGGCAAGCGGCGCAATCGGCAATGGACGGACGCGAACCGATGGCGGGCGCGGTAGATGTGACCGTGAAACTGTTCCGACGGTTCAAGCAAACGGCGCGCAACTTCGGTGATCTCGACAATCACGCGAAGGCAATCCTCGACGGATTGAACGGGATCTGTTTTACCGACGACGCGCAAGTTGTTCGGCTGCTTGTCGAAAAGTACACGGACGCGACCGACCCGCGAGCAGAAGTAACAATTGAAGGAGGCGACTGAAATGGCACTGAACCCGAAGCAAGAAAAATTCTGTCTCGAATACTCAAAGAGCGGGAACGCAACAGAAGCGTATCGGACTGCCTACGGTACGACGACCGAGAGCATAGCCGCGACGAACGCAAGCCGTCTGATTAGAAATGCGAAGATACAAGACCGGCTTAAAGAACTTGCCGACGAGCTGTCGAGCGCGAAAATCATGGACGCCCGCGAAGTTCAGGAAAGATTGACGGCAATAGCACGCGGCGAAGTCACGGAAGAAATTTTTCTGAACGGAGAGCGAACTCAACGGCAAGCGACGATTCGGGACAAACTCAAAGCGATTGAACTGTTGTGTCGTGTTCAAGGCTTGTTTATCCAGCGTGTTGACGCGAATATCAATGCGGCTATTCCTATCGTCATAAGCGGCGGAGACCAACTGCAAGACTGAACCTGTTTCGATTCTCGTGTCGAAATTGCGCGTTACCCAATTTCCTTACGGCGGGATGAACCGGCACTGGACTTGTTCCCTGCGTCGGGAAGAGGTTGTAAATCAGCCCGTGCGCCTTGTTGCTTTGGCATTTGGTTAAACAATGTGCCGAGCCGCGCTTCTGCCAACAAAACCAGTTTGCCAATCTCCTGACCTTCGGCAAGTTTCTGTTCGCGAACTTCTTTTGCCAGTTTCAAATTCTGCATTGCGCTAATTTCGGCGCGAACGGCTTGAATTTCAACGCGTCCTAGGCGCGATTAATCAACGGGATATTTATTACAAATTCAAGACAATTCCACGCAAGTTGTTATCAACTATAAACTAACATTAGTTGTAAATCATTTTTAAAGTTAGTCATTGATTTTCATTTAATGATTTGCTATTATGTTGTCATTAGATGATAACACTAAAACTGCTTAAGGAGTGGACGATATGAAAAATGAAATTATCACCGTCGAAACGACCGCAGTTGTCGGCACGAAAAATTTCTTCGCGACCGACCTCGTCAATCGTTGGATTAGCTTTGCTGGTGTTTCGGAAAAATCCGCGTCCACTTACAAGACCGCGCTCAAACAGCTTGCAAAGTTTTTCTCGGCGAACGCAATCATTAATCCGCGTCGTGAAGATTTGGAGCAGTGGCGCGACGAACTCATTGCCGCAAAGAAATCACCCGCGACGATTCAGCTGTACTTGACCGCCACGAAAATTTTCTATCGTTGGCTGGCGCAGGAAAATCTTTATCCGAACATTGCCGACCATTTGAAAAACAAAGTCAAGATTAATCACGAGCACAAAAAAGACGCGTTGACCGCAAAGCAAGCCGGCACTCTCTTAAAGACTGTCGCCGCGACGCCGCTCAAAAGCAAACGTTTCAAGGAGATAAAAATCAAACGCGACAAAGCGATTGTTGCGCTCATGTTTTCCTGCGGGTTGCGCTGTGTTGAAGTTTCGCGCCTTGACGTTTCCGACATGCAACCAGAATTCGGGCGGACTTATCTGTTGATTCAAGGCAAAGGGCACGCGTCGAAAGATGCTAAGGTTTTGTTGCCCACTCAGGTTGAAACTCTGATTCGCGAGTATTTGAACGAACGCGGCGCGAGTGATGGAGCAATGTTTGTTTCGCATGCGAACCGCAACAAAGGAGCAAGAATTTCAACGCAAGTTATCAGCAAAATGGTAAAGGCAAATTTGCGTGCAGTCGGCATGGACAGTAAACGCCTTTCGGCACATTCACTTCGGCATACGGCGGCGCTGGCAATGTTGATGGCTGGCGTTGAGCTTACGAAAGTTCAGCAAGTGTTACGGCACGTCAACATTAACACGACAATGATTTACAATCACGCAGTCGAACGCATGAAGAATACGGCGGAGCAAACCGCCGCCAATGCGATTTTCGATACACTTTCTGCTTAAACGAAAGGAGATTGTTTTATGGCACGTCCGAGAATTGCGCCCGCCGATAAACGTTCCGAGCGCACAACGCTTTTAATGACGCCGCGAGAATATGACGGCGTCGCCGTGCTTGCTGAACTCACAGGCAAGACCGTCAATGATTTTGTTTGCTCAATCCTTGCGGCAATCGTCGACGAAAATTCTGCGGTTATCGAAAGGCACAAGGCAGACCGAAAGAAAAATGCCGCCGATGTTAATCTTTCAGTATCAGTAACTGTTTCTTCTGCTAACTCCTAGGCGGCGGGAACAATGCGGCACGTCAAAGACAAACTGATTGACTTCGCCTTCCGTCACGAGAGCGACCAACCTCAAACCGTGAAAGATTTAATCGCGGCGACATACGCGGCGACATACGCGACGGCGTCCCGACTGCGCGAAGATTGTTCCGACCTTGCGGCGCGGCGATACCGCAAAGGCGAACACCGATACAAGACCTGTTGGGACATGCATATCAGCGAGTCGCAGTATTACAAACTGCTCAGCAAGTTTCTGATGACCGCCCGCGCAGTCTTCGACGCGACCAACTGAGTTCAGTTTTACTGAAGTCAGCCCGTGCGAACGTCGAGGCGTCCTAAGACCGTCCCAAACTTTTTGGGAAATTCCTTATGACGGCGATAACGGGCAGAATTATCTGGTACAATATCCACAATCCAAGAACCGAAACAACATCTCCCTTGCAATTCCGCAGGGGATTTTTCTTTTGAGGAGCGTGATTGATTATGCCAACGATTAGCGCAAGCAAACTTCGTGCGTTGATGATTCGGCGTGGTGTTGGTGTGCGCGAACTGGCACAAGCCGTAGGACTTAGCAAGACGACTGTTTCGGAGATTCTGCAAGGAGACTGCACCCGTCATTTCTACACCGCTCACAAGTTGGCGAAATTCTTCGGGATTGAACCGAGCGAACTTTTGATTGAGGAGGATTCAAAATGAACGAGAAAACTTTTGCCGTGCTGAATCAGGACGAGGAACTTGTGTGCGA
>CAMUZL010000087.1 GCA_947165185.1 uncultured Selenomonadales bacterium | reverse complement strand
ATTTCGTTGAACGTCATCCAGTATTTGACTTTGTCCTTGTAGCGGCGCATGACGGTTTCGGCGTAGCGAACGAAAAAGTCAACGACTTTGCGATTCGTCCAGCCGCCGTAATTTTTCGCCAGATTGAGCGGCATTTCAAAATGGCTCAGCGTAATGACGGGTTCAATGCCGTACTTCAACAGCTCGTCAAAAAGTTCGTCGTAAAATTTCAAGCCCGCTTCGTTCGGCTCAAGCTCGTCGCCGTTCGGGAAAATTCGCGTCCACGCAATCGACGTGCGAAAACATTTAAAGCCCAGCTCGGCGAAAAGTTTCACGTCGTCGCGGAAATGGTGATAAAAATCGATGCCCGTGTGATTCGGATAATTTTTCCCTTCGACAACGCCGTCGGTAATTTCACGCGGCACGCCGTGAGCACCCGCCGTCAAAACGTCCGCGACGCTCAAACCTTTGCCGCCTTCACGGTAGCCGCCTTCGAGTTGATGAGCCGCAACAGCTCCGCCCCACAGAAAATTTTTCGGGAACGCCATACAAAACACCTCCAAAAATTTTTTCGGACAGAATTTTATCACAGGTACGGGCAATGCGTAAGGTACGGCGAAAAAATTTTTCTGCGCGCAAAAATTTCAATCGCCGCACGGGAAAACGGGCGGCAACGTGACGTTGCATCCAATTTGTTTGGCGTTCGATTACTCAAGCTCATTACCTCAATTTCAATCGACGCACGGATAGACAGGCGAGTCGAAATATTTCCCGACGATTTTCACCGCGCAATAATCGCCGCACATTGAGCAAGCTTCTTCGTCGACTTTGTTGCGTGCGCCGCGTTTTTTTCGGGCAAGTTCGGGATCAATCGCAAGCTTTAACTGTTCGTCCCAATCCAAAACTTTTCGGGCGCGAGCCATCTGCAAATCCCAATCGCGGGCACCGTTGACGCCTTTGACCAAATCGGCGGCGTGCGCGGCAATTCTCGACACGATAACTCCGTCGTGCACGTCCTCAATCGT
This sequence comes from uncultured Selenomonadales bacterium, assembly GCA_947165185.1. GTDB lineage: Bacteria > Bacillota > Negativicutes > Selenomonadales > Selenomonadaceae > Quinella. The sequence goes on along the minus strand of CAMUZL010000087.1, from coordinate 7,795 downwards.
CGGCAGGCAAAGATGTTCGGCGGGCGTGACGTAACACAAAAAATCCGCGCCGCTCACCGCCGCCAAAGTTCCGCCGATAGCCGCCGTGATGTGATCGTAACCCGGCGCAATGTCCGTGACGAGCGGGCCGAGAACGTAAAACGGAGCGTTTCGACAAATTCTTTTTTCAAGTTTCATGTTCGCCGCAATCTGGTCGTAAGGCACATGTCCCGGACCTTCAACCATGACTTGCACGCCGCGCCGCCACGCACGGTCAACCAAATCGCCCAAAGTTATCAGCTCGGTAAGTTGCGCTCTGTCCGTCGCGTCCGCAATGCAACCCGGGCGCATTCCGTCGCCCAAGCTGATTGTCACGTCATATTTCGCGCAGATGTCCAAAATGTCGTCATAGCGTTCATACAGCGGATTTTCTTTTTCGTTGTGAAGAATCCAGCCCGCGATAAAACTGCCGCCGCGACTGACGATATCCATTTCGCGACGTTGCGTCCGAAGTTTTTCAATCGCCGCACGCGTTACGCCACAGTGCAACGTCATAAAATCCGCGCCGTCTTTGGCTTGAGTTTCAATCGTGCGGAGCAAATCTTCTTCAGTCATTGCGACAATCGCGCCGTGATTTTTTATCGCCTCAACCGTCGCTTGATAAATCGGAACGGTGCCGACCATAATCGTCGAGCGTTCGATAATTTTTCGCCGCGAAACGTCGATGTTGTTGCCCGTGCTCAAGTCCATGACGGAATCCGCACCGCAACGAATTGCCTCGTCGAGTTTCAAAAGTTCCGGCTCAATGTCGGGGAACGTGCTTGACGTGCCGATATTCGCGTTGACTTTCGTGCGAAGATTTTTCCCGACGCCGCACGGTTTTAAATTTTTATGGTTGACGTTCGCGCAAATGGCAATCGTTCCTTCCGCCACGCCCGCACGAATTTTTTCGGCGGGAATTTTTTCATCCGCCGCGACGATTTTCATTGCGTCAGAAATTTTTCCTTCGCGTGCAAGTTGCATCTGTGTTGACATAAAATTTCACTCTCCGATTAAAAATAATTTGAAACGTTTGACTACGAGTCCCGCAAGAATCGAACCGACTGCCGTCGAAATCAAAAACGGCACGACGTAAACATAAAACGCGATGTCGCCCGCAACTTTGCCCATGAATAAAATCGCAATCGGGTACGCGCACAAGCCGCCGATAATTCCCGTGCCGAACGCCTCCGCGATGACTGTCGGCAAAATTTTTTTCGTTCGTGCGTAAACGACGCCGCTCAAAAAACGTTGACCATGTGCTGAACGGGCGCACAACGACTGCCGAGAATCGGGAACGATAAAATACTGCCGACAATCGCCACTGCCGTTAAAACCGCCGCCAACGTCAATTTCCGCGTCGAATTCATTGCAATCACTCCAAAAAATTTTTAAACAAAAAAATGACTCCCGAACTCGGAAGTCACCTTTTGCAAGTCAAAATATTTTTTTCCTACGTCGGCATTATCCGAATCAGGTTCACCTATCCATTCTTCTAACGTTCTACGCCGAAAGGCTTTCGACGGGAATGAACTTTTTCCTTCAAGGCATGACAAAAATTTTTGCGGCGCGTCATTGAAGCAGATTGAGCACCGCCGAAGAATTTTGATTTGCTTGCGCCAACATTGATTGCGCCGCCTGCAACAGCACGTTATTTTTCGTGTAGTTTATCACCAAGTCGGCTCGCGACCGCTTTAAAGGCGAAGGAACAATTTTGTTGGCGCTTTGCAATTTCAAACTGTTAATTCAAACGTTATTTCTGCGTTCTGATGTTATCGCAAAAAAATCCGCCGACCAAAAAATTTTCAGTCGACGTGAGAATTTTTTTAGGAACTTGCTTTTGCAGTTGTAGAACGCGAACGCGACGAACGCTTTGTTTCGGGCGGGTTCCAATCGGTCAAACCCCAACGCCCGTCGCCCATATGCTGAAAACGGCTGTCCATGTTAATCATCGTGTAGATTTCGGAAATAGCCGCCGCCTCGTTTTGAACGGATTTGTTTTTGAGCTTGATAATCGTGCGAATCAGCGTTTTGAAGTGAGCGGGATTGTCTTTGCCCGCCTCTGTCAAAAGTTTGTAAGCAATGTCGACTTCGCTCATCTCGTCAAAGTTGTATCTTGGTTGCGCGTGTAAGATTTTATCCGCAGTTTCGTCAGGTATCGTCTCTGAAATTTTATCCGTAGTTTCGTCGGGAACGGAATTTGGAATTTTATCTGCAGTTTCGTCGGGAACGGAATTTGGAATTTTATCTGCAGTTTCGTCGGGCACAGTGTTTGCAGGTTCGGTCATAAAAATCACTCCCAAAATAATTTTATCATGTGAACGTCGATTTTATAATTCCGCGCCAAAATTTTCCGCCGAATCAATGACGCAGGCGCAACCGGGGCGAACGTGTTGCATGACGAAAAGCATTTTCTCTTCGGGCAAGGCGACACAACCGCCCGTCCACGGTTTATGCGTTCCAAAGCAGTGCATGAACAGCGCGGAGCCTCTGCCGGGCGTGCATTCGGAATTGTAACCCATGTTCAGCCCGTAAACGTAATGCGGATTGTAATCAATCAAATGTTCGCTGTTACCCGTGTCGAAATTCGCGGGGGCTTCTCTGTCGTCGACAAATTGATTGTATTTGTAATTCCAATCGCCTGACCAGTAACTGTGTTCGTTGACTTGCACGTAGGGAAACGCGCAACCGGGATCGGGCGCAATGCCGAACGCGAAATCGAATCGGAACGTGCCGACGGGCGTTTTGTTATCGCCTTCGCGAACTTTGCCCATGCCGTTACGACCGATAAAACCGGGCGTCGTCATAATCTGTTGCCAGTCGCCGTTAATTTTTTCGTGCATGGAAATCCAAGCGGTTGTGCCTTGAATCCACGCGACGACAACCATTTGTTCGGAATCCTGCGCGGCGGGAAGATTTTTCACCCACTGCGGCGAAGATTGAGCTTGCACGCTTTGACACACGAACATTATAACCGCCACCAATGTCAAAAAAATTTTTCGCATGACTTATACCTCATAAGAAATTTTACAGCGACCCGCCCAAAGTTTCAAGCGAATCGATTATGCAAATACAACCTTGCTTGATGTGTTGCATAACGAAAAGCATTTTCTCTTCGGGAATGGCGACGGAACCGCCCGTCCACGGCTTTGTATCACCGAAACATTGCATGAACAACGCGGAGCCTTTGTCGGGCGTACCGCCGCTGTTGTAGTCGAAGTTCAAGCAGTAATTGTAATTCGGCTTGAAGTCAATCAGGTGTTCGCTGACGGTTTTGTCGAAACTGTCGGGAGTCTCTCTGTCGTCGACGAACTGATTGTATTTGTAATTGTTGTCGCTCGACCAGTAATGATGTTCGTTGACTTGCACGTAGGGAAACGCGCAACCGGGATCGGGCGCAATGCCGAACGCGAAATCGAAATTGAACGTGCCCGACGGAGTTTTGTTGTCGCCCTCGCGAACTTTGTCGAGACCTTCCTTGCCGATGAAACCGGGCGTCGTCATAATTTCTCGCCACGAGCCGTCGGGATTTTTTTCGTGCATGGAAATCCACGCCGTCGACCCGCGAACGCCCGCGACGATAATCACCTGTTCGACCTTCTGCGCGGTGAGGAGATTTTTGACCCACTGCGGCGACGGTTGAGCTTGAGCAGTTTGAAAGACGAACAAAATCACGGCGACCAATGCAAAAAAGATTTTTCTCATGACTTACATCCTTTCCGGAGCGGAAACTCCCAACAAATTCAAAGCGTGTTCAATCGTGTGTTGCGTGATTTTCATCAGGGCAAGCCGCGCTTTCGCCAAATCAGTTTCAACGCCCAAAATCCGGCAGTCGCGATAAAAACTGCTGAACGTCGACGCCAAATCATAAACGTAGCGGGCAATTCGTTGCGGCGCGAATTCTGCGGCGGACTTTTCGACTTCGGCGGGGTACTCGAAAATTTTGTTAATCAAGTCAAGTTCGGCGGAAGAATTCATCAGCGAAAATTTCGGCTCACCGTCCAAAATCAAGCCGGCTTCTTTCGTCTGGCGGAAGATCGAACAAATTCTTGCGTGCGCGTACTGAATGTAGTACACGGGATTTTCGGAGCTTTGGGACTTCGCCAAATCCAAATCGAAATCAAGTTGGCTGTCGGTTGAGCGCATCAAGAAAAAATATCTCGCCGCGTCCGTGCCGACCTCGTCCATGAGTTCGCGCAGAGGAATCGCCGTGCCCGCACGTTTGGACATTTTGACAGCCTCGCCGCCACGGAAAAGCGAAACCATTTGCAGGAAAATAATTTTGAGTTTATCGGCGTCGTATCCCAACATTTTCATTGCGGCTTTGACGCGGGCAACATATCCGTGATGATCCGCGCCCCAAAGATTTATCAGTTGCCCGAAGCCGCGCTCGAATTTGTTTTTGTGATAGGCAATGTCCGCCGCAAGGTAAGTCGTCTCTCCGTTGGCGCGAACAACCACGCGGTCTTTGTCGTCGCCGAATTTCGTTGACGCAAGCCATAACGCGCCGTCCTGTTCGTAAATGCCGCCGTTCGCTTTAAGTTCGTCAATCGCCGCGTCAATCTTGCGGGGGTGCAAAGTTCTTTCGCTGAACCAAACATCAAAGTTCACGCGGAAATTTTTCAGATCTTTTTTGAGTTCGGCAAGTTTGTCTTCGTAAGCCAAATCGCCCAAAATTTTTCTGCGTTCGTCGTCGGGCGAATCAAGATATTTGTCGCCGATATTTTCGATGATTCGTTTCGTCGTGTCGATAATGTCCGCGCCTTGGTAGCCGTCTTCGGGAAATTCGACTTCGCGTCCGAGAAGCTCAAGATAACGGGCGTTGACGGAATCGGCAAGCTTGTCCATTTGGTTGCCCGCGTCGTTGATATAAAATTCGCTCTCGACGTTTTGTCCCGCCGCACGCAAAATGTTGACGAGTGCAGAACCCGCCGCCGCGCCGCGTCCGTGCCCGACGTGCAACAAGCCCGTGGGATTCGCGCTGACGTATTCGACTTGAATCGTGACGTTGCCTTTGTTCGGCAAGTTTCCGAAATCTTCGCCCGCGTCGTAAATTTCTTTCAGCTCGCGATAAATCACGTCGGACTTGAGATAAAAATTCATGAAGCCCGCGCCCGCAATTTCAATGCGCTCGATTATGTCGCAGTCGATTCGCGCTTTAATTTCTTCGGCAATTTTTTTCGGGGACGTGCGGAAAATTTTCGCGCTCTGCATTGCGAAGTTTGTCGCGAAGTCTCCGAAATATTTTTTCGGCGGAACTTCCAACGCAATTTCGGGCAAGGCGTCCGAAAACTTCAACGCTTTGTCATCCATTGCCGCACGTGCCGCAGTTTCAATCGCCGCGACGATTTTGTCTTTGGTTTGCAAATTCTTCCCTCCCGTGAAAAGTTTGGTGATTGATATTCGTCGACGGGAAAATAAATCCTGCGAAAATTTTTTGCGCTTTGACTGTGGCGAACAAATTGCGGCAATCAGAACGCTCGACCAAATTGGATGCAACGCGACATTGCCGAAAAATTTTTTGTGTTTAACGTTGCGACACAACGGCGAATAATTTATAATCTTCGCGTGCGGGTGTGGCGGAATTGGTAGACGCGCCGGACTTAGGATCCGTTGCCTTCGTGCGTGAGGGTTCGACCCCCTCCATCCGCACCAACGTAATTTTGGAGTGTTTAACGGAGGAGTTGTCATGGATATTTTTTTTGTCGTGCTGGGCGCGTATTTAATCGGCTCGATTCCCGTCGGTTTGATTCTCGGTAAAGCCATCTGGCATAAAGATTTGCGGCAATACGGCTCGCACAACATCGGCGCAACAAATGCCTGGCGAACTCTCGGAGCTAAGGCGGGCTTGTTAATTTTTTTGCTCGACTTGATTAAAGGTCAACTCGGCGTCATGCTCGGCGGCTGCGTTTTGGGAACTCCCGCCGCAATGGTTTTGGGCGGCTTCTTCGCGATTGTCGGACACATGTTTTCGCTGTTCCTCGGTCTCAAAGGCGGCAAAGGTGTCGCAACCGGTCTCGGCGTGCTTGCGGCGTTGATGCCGAAAATCACGGCGATTGTCTTTGTCGTGTGGCTCGTGCTCTTCACACTGACGCGTTACGTTTCCGTTGCCTCAATCGTCGCGGCAGTTTTGGCACCGATACTCGCGGCACTTTTCAAACAGCCTGCAGAATTTTTCGCGTTCGCGTTGGCGGCGGCGGTGATGATTGTTTGGCGTCACAGAGAAAATCTCCATCGACTTAAATCCGGGCGCGAAAACAGATTTTAATCGAAGGGAGTTTTCACATGGCTAAAAAAATGTTCACGCTCAAAATGAACGGCGTCGAAATTCGCACGCTTGACGACCTGCGCAACAATTTCGACTTGGAAGAAGTTGTCGGCTACTTCAAGACGGGCGAATTGCTCACGTGGCTTGAAGATCGTTTTTACGACGACGAGGCGGACGCGATTTCCGAAATTCACATTGACGACGCAAATGCGCCCGCAAAAATCTGCGCGGCTCTCAATGTCGAATGCGATACCGATTTGGAATTCACGCAACGAATTCGCGAAAAGAAAGCTGCGCTCGCCGAATTGACTGACGACGAAAATATTATCGACAACGCCGCCGCAACCGCGCTCAATCAGGAAGATTTGGCGACGCTGATTAACATGGACTACAAGACGATTTATCTTTGCGGCGAAAATTTCAACGTGCCGATTCGCGTGTCGGGCGTGCGTTACGTCGGAATTCTCGGGACGCCGAAAATTAAAATCCGCGCACAATCTCAAGACGACCTCGACGCGAAAAATATTTCTTTCGATAACGTTCAACTTCCGTGGCAGAAAACTTTGCCGATTGAAGAATTAAAAGCACTCGCCGAAAAAATTTTCCAGACGGGCGGCAAGTGGCTTGTCGTTAAATCTGATGTCTTGCCGGATAAACTCCTTGCAGTTTCGTCGTTTGACCAGCTCGACAAGACGGAAAAAGCTATGGCGTTGCGCATGGTCTGTCAAGGCAAGTATACCGAGTCGCAAATTGCGTTCATGCAATTGACGGAAGATTTTTCGTCGGGCTTCGCAATGACGATTGATTCTTTCTGCACGGGCGGTGGTGTCGGAGCCAACGTAATTCCCTACAATGAAATTAAATCATCTTGGTATGAAGACGGATTAATTTGTTTCGCTAAAAAACGTATTGGATTTTCGGTCTGGGAATCTATTCGTACAAGAAGAAATTCACCGAGCGGCACCAGCATTTGGGTTTACAATCCGGAAGCTTGCAAAAAACTTTTCGGCAATGAAGATTACGGAAAAATTGCGCAGTTCCTCGAAGTCGCGAAAACTTTTTGAGCGGCAGAAATTTCGGAGGTGTTCACCGTGACACACGTCAAGAAAATAATTTTGCTCTTCGCGCTGATTTTGTCGGTGACGGCAACTTGTTCGGCTGAATCGAATTTCGACATATTGGCGGCGGGGCACGTCGACGGCGAAAATCAAGCGCTCATGCTCATCCGCAACAAAACGGACGGCGAATTGTTTTTTATGCCGTTCGACGCGGAAGCGGAGACCGGCGCGTTCGTGAAGTTCGACAGAAAAATTTACGATTTTTATCTGCACAAAGAGACTTACGGTTATCCGCCGCTGATTTTCTTGATGGCGACACCCGCGCAAAATGACAAGTCCGACGACGCGCTCGGCGTGTGGAAAGACGACGTGCATTTGATTCCCGTTTATGCGCTTTTCGACGTGAAGGACGGCAAAATTATCTGCGAAAGTTTTTCATCGGGCGAAAAAA
>CAMUZL010000086.1 GCA_947165185.1 uncultured Selenomonadales bacterium | reverse complement strand
TCACTGCGCGGCCGTGATTCAAATCTTGAGGACGCCTTTGAATCCGTTATCGGCGCGATTTATCTTGAATGCGGCTGGGAAGTTGCCCGCGATTTTGTTTTGCGGCAGATGGTCGACGAATTCGAGCGCGTGAAAGTTACGGGCGTCCCGAAAGACTACAAAAGCAAGTTGCAGGAAATTATTCAGCGCGATCCGAATCGCAAAGTCACTTACAGCGAACTGAGCGAAGACGGCCCTCCGCACATGCGAACTTTCGAGGCGGCGGCGTTGATTGACGGAAAAATTTTCGGACGCGGCGTCGGCAAAAGCAAAAAACTTGCCGAACAGGAAGCCGCCAAACATGCCCTGCAAAATCTCGGCGAATTGCATTAAAAATTTTTCTCGGCTGATAAATTCGGATGCAACACGAACTGCATAAAAAAATTTCCCCGAAGTATTTTTCGGGGATTTTTTTTATAACTGTTTGTCAACTTTTCAAAAGTTGTCCCAAGCGTTGCCGGTGTGCTTGCCGATAATCGTTTTGATTCTGTCGAGCGGAATCGGCAATTCGTCTTCGTCGAAATAAGCGATGTCGACAATTTTCGCCTGCGTCACGTCGTTGTTGCGTCCGACAGGCACGTCGACAATTTCGCCGACTGAAAAAGTTTCGTCCTCGGCGCGGTAGGTGTAAGCTTTGTAGTTGCCTTTGAACTGAACTTTGCACAGAATAAATCTTTCGGCGTCGTTGGTGACGTGCAGGGCTTCGGGCGAAAAAATTTCCGCCGACAAATCCGCCGCGAACGCGTGAATCTCTTCGGCGAACTTCACGACGCCGGGCATGGAAAAATCATTGTACGGCATCGTAAAATTTTCTGCGCTGCCGTCGTGCCGTTGCAGATTGACGGAAATTTTCAAGCCGTAATTTTCGGCGTCGTTCGTTTCGAGAGTCTCAAAATATTTTTGGCAAACGTCAAGAAAATTTTTCGTTTCCTCAACGCTGAAATGATAAGTGTGCGTCGAAGAATTTTTTTCAAGCGTCAAAAGATTTTCGCCGCGATTAACCGTCAGCTCCTCAAAAATTTCATCCTCACGCGACAAACGCAATTCGACGGCGTCAAGCCGCTTGCCGTCGATGAATTTCATTTCGGGAATCAGCGCGTCGAGCCAATCCAAAAAATCGTCCCACGTGTCGGGATAAGCATTTGCGCCGCGCCCGCGATAAATTTTGTCGCCGTCCGTAAAAGTCAGCGTCCATTGCACGCCGTCTGAAATATTTTCGCCGCGATAATTTTTTTCCCACGCGAAAATATTCAGCGCGTCAAAAGTGTCCGACAAATTTTTGTCGATATTCACGGCGACGGAATTTTTTTCGACGGGCTTGAGTTCGTTGCGCAAAATTTTGTATTTGACTTTCGTGCCGCCAACGGAAATTTCAACGGACTTGTAGCCGCGCAAAACGTTGCCGACGGAAAATTTTATCTGCTTGCCCATCACTCAATCTCCCAGAAAAATTCCGCCGTGTCGCTGACGATTAAATCTTCGGGTCGGAAATTGAACGACGCATTGTCGCAGGCTCCCGCAACAATTTCTCGCGGAACAAAATTTTCTTCGGGCGCGTAAATAATTTCAACCAACTTGCCGAGCGTCACGCCCGAAGCCGCGCAGAGAATTTTTGCTTTGCGTTGAGCGTCTTTGGCGGCAGATTTCAAAACTTTGTCGTAGAGCGTGGAAGTGTCTTTGACGGTGAACGCGACGGAAATTTTCGGTTGCGACAGGCAGTTCGTCACCGCGAAAAGTGCCGCGTCAATTTTTTTTGCGTCGAAATCAAAGCTCAAAGTCAAATCGTGCCGACAATCGAAGCCGGCCAAAATTTCGCGGAAACGTTTTGAACTGCCGTCCCGAAATTCTTCGCGCTCATATTTCGCCTCGACGCTGAAATTTGCAGTCTTCAAGTCGTCAGCGTTAAAGCCCGCCTCGACGAGCGATTCGCGGAGCATTTCAATTTGTTGCGCGGCGACTTTGACGGCGTCGGCGTATTCGGCGTTGCACGCGCTGAGCGTCAAACTTAAGACAACAAAATCGGGCGACTTTGTGACGCGTCCCTTGCCGGTGACGTGAATTCTGCGTTGTTCCTGCGGCATAAAATTACCTCCAATTATTCGAGCGTCATTGCGATTTCGTCACAGTTGGCGAATTTCGGACAGTCGATGCATTCTTTCCAGATTTTGTGCGGCAGTGATTCTTTCGTCGTGAGTTTAAAGCCGAGCGACTTGAAAAATTCGGGGCGATAAGTCAGCGTGAAAAATTTTGTTACGCCGACTTCGCGACCTTCCGCCAAAAGTTTTTTGACGATTTCCGAACCGATACCGCGCCGCGAAAAATTTTCGTCGACGGCCATTGATCGAACTTCCGCCAATTCGTTCCACGTCAAGTGAAGTGCGCCGACTCCGACGATTTTTTTGGACGCAACGTCTTCGGCTACAACGAATTCGCGTAAAGTTTCGTAAAGCGTGCTGTGCGGTTTGGGCAACATCAAACCTTGCGACGCGTAGCCCGCGATTAACTCATGAATTTCGTCAACGTCCGCGAACGTCGGCTTGCGATAAACGAACATTTAAACTCCTTTGAGCGCGTCGGAATTATTTTCTTGACCGTAATAAGCATTTTTGCCGTGTTTCCTGAAATAATGTTTGTCCAGCAAATATTGCGGCAAACGAACTTCGGCGCGTGTCAGTTGCAAAGTGTGATAATTCATCTCCGCCACGACTTCCAAAGTTTTGGCGACTTCCACAGCTTTAATCGGCGTCGCTGCCCACGCGAAAGGCCCGTGCTTGCCGGCAAGCACCGCAGGGACGGCGTCGGGGTCGATTTGTCTTTCGCGGAAAGTGCGAACGATAACTTTGCCCGTGTTTTCCTCGTAAGCAGTTTCAATTTCCTGTTTGGTCAACGTTGCGGAAACCGGCACGGCTCCGTAAAAAACGTCGGCGTGCGTCGTGCCCAGCGGTTCAATGTCGACGCCCGCTTGAGCAAAAGCCGTCGCCCACGGCGAATGAACGTGCACGATTCCGCCGATATTCGCAAACTCGTTGTAAAGCACCATGTGCGTCAGCGTGTCGCTTGAAGGTTTTAAATCGCCTTCGACGACTTGTCCCGAAAGATTTACGACAACCATATTTTCCGGCGAAAGTTTTTCGTATTCGACGCCCGAAGGTTTTATGACGAACAAATTTTTTTCGCGATCAATGCCCGAAACATTTCCCCACGTGAAATTGACAAGACCCAGTTTCGGCAGAAGCATATTTGCTTCGTAGACTTCGCGCCTCAATTTTTCCAGCAAGTGATTCACTCCTCAAGCAGTCCGCCCGCTCAAATAATCGGCGATTACTTTATGATTGACTTCAAAATTTCCACGGTTTTTTTCACGCCGGAACGCGTGTCGTCTTTCGGCAACCAACCCAAAGCGCGCAATTTGTCGTTCGTCAAAATCGCGTTGACTGCATTCGAAAAACCTTTGCGCTGAGTTTCGTTCGGCAACTCGAAAATAACTTTCCGCCCGTTCAAGCCGCTGATGTATTCGGCAATCTCGCGCAGTGACAGAATTTCGCTTGAGTCGGCGACGTTGTAAGCCTCGCCGCATTTGCCGTTGAGCAAACAGTACAAAATTCCGCTCGCCGCGTCCGTCGCAGTGCAGTAAGAAAATTTCGGCAGACCTTCACTTTTCAGGATAATGTCTTCGCCACGCACGCCGTTTTTGATAAATTCGCTCATGGCTTTTGAATCGTCAAGCCGCATCGTCGCGCCGTAAATCCTGCACAAACGGGAAATAACCACGTCGACATTGTGGCGGCTGATATACGCTTGACAGAGAGCCTCGCCCGCACGTTTGCTTTCGGGATAACCTGCGCGCAGAGTGTTGCAATCAATGTAACCGCAATATTTTTCATCGAAAATGTCTTCGGGACGCAGAGCCTTGCCGTAAACTTCGACGCTCGACACGAAGACGAAACGCGAAACATTTTTCACGCGACAGAATTCCAACAGATTATGCGTGCCCAAAATGTTCGCGGTCATCGTGCCGACGGGGTCTGTCGAATATTGCAGGGGATGTGTGTTACTCGCCGCATGAATCACGAAATCGACGGGGTCGGAAATTTCAATCGGCGCGTTCACGTCCAACTTGACGAAACGAAAATTTTTGTTGCCCGCGTAATCGGCGAAACGTTCGGCGGAAATTTTTTCGTTGCGTCCCGTCGCAAGAATCGTCACGTTCAAACCGTCGTCAAGATTTTTTTTCATGAGCGCATCAACAATCACCGTGCCGATTAAACCCGATGCGCCCGTCAAAAGCAAAGTTTTGTTCGCAAGTTTTTCCCACGGAAGATTTTCGCTTGCAATGCCCGCAATGTCCGCCGCATAAAGTTCATGCTTGATGTACACGGTGCCACCTCACTTGAGCCATTCGGTTTTCTTCGCGACAAGGAGTGCTTTGAAAATTTCAATGTCCTCGACCGTCGTCAGCTTGATATTTTTTTCGGAGCCTGCCGAAAAGTAAACCTGCTCGCCCAACTCGAAAAGCAACGTGTTTGAGGACGTGGAATTTTTTATGCCGCGCTCGGCCGCCAGACGATACATGTCGCAAATTTTTTTGATCGGGTAACCGTGCGGAGTGTGCGAACGACGCAATTTTTCGCGGGGATAAAAATCGCAAGTTTGAACGCCGTCTTCGGTGCGCATGACGGGTTCATAGCAGGGAACGGAGGAAATTGCGCTGCCGAATTTTTTCGCGGTGATGATGCAGTCGGAAATAATTTCTTCGGAGACCATCGGGCGAATTCCGTCGTGAATCAAAACAATGTCGTCGGGCGCGTAATGTTTTTCAACCTCGAACAGCCCGTTGCGAATCGAATTGTGATTGCTGTCGCCGCCGGGGATTATGTGCTTGAGTTTCGTGATGTTGAACTGGTCGGCGTAAGCTTGCAGAACGGATTCCCAGCCGTTTATGCAAACGACGGCGATTGAGTGAATGTCCGCGTGCCGTTGAAAAGCTTCCATGGTGTAAACAATGACGGGACGATCGTTTATCGTCAAAAATTGTTTCGGGATATTTTGATGCATTCTCGCGCCGGAGCCGCCCGCCATGATAAGAGCAATGTTCGCCATAAAAATTCGCGGCAAAAAAATTTTCGCCGCAATTCACCTCCTGAAATGTTCACGAATTATTTTGTTCCTCGATTAAAATTGATCGAACGGAATTTTCGTCTGAGATTAATTTTTTGCGAGCCACACGTTTGAAATATTCTTCGTAAGAAAAATCAACCGTATAGTCGAAAGCGTGCGTGTGCGTGTAAACCAATTTGCGCCAATCGCCGTAACGTGCCGTCAAAATATTTTCCCAACCTGCGGGCGCGGGAATTTCGATGTTTTCAAACGGCAGATAAACCACGTCTTTAAAATCCGCAGTGTCGTAAGAGTAATTGATTCCCATAAGTGCCCAGTCGCGGAGCTGATTGACGTGTTCGGGCTCCGAAAAAGTTTTGCCCAAAAAATTTTCAAGGGCGGTTACTTTTTGCTTGTGAGAAAGCTCAAGAAATTTTTTTAGCTCGTTGACGTTAATGGCAAACTTAACATCTTTGTCAAGTGCCTCTCTGACTTTATCGGGATAAGCAATCGCAATGAACAATTCTTTGGCGACGTTGAAATTTAACGCTTGAGTTTTTTGGGTAAAAGGCGGCACAATATCCAGCGGAAAAATGTCGATAAAAATTCCCTGATTCATTGTGTCGGGTCTTTCGGGATAGGCAATCATCGCCGTGCGGCTGTCGCGGAATTTTATTGACGGGTAACAAAACGGCCAACCTGCAGGGCGATCTTGTTCGCGTTTAATAAGGGGCAAATTACTTTCCGAATCAAGCAACGGATTTTTTAAGTCTTCGCGCCGATAATTCGCCCAATCGTCCACAAAATACGGCGGGCGAACTTCCGTCTGCGCAATTCTTTTAAATTTTTCGTAGTCGTCGCGGAACATAACGACATCCGAATCGTCGTCCCAGGGAATGAAACCTTTGTGACGAGCCGCGCCGAGCAACGTCCCGTAAAAAGCGAACCAGCGCAGATTATATTTCTTGCAGATACGGGCGAATTCGTTTATCAAACCGACTTGCACGTTCCACAATTTTTTTCGGTGACTTGTGACGAGAAAACCGTTGCGCATTTCGTCGCGGTCAATGTTGTCGACAAAAATTTCGCGCCCGTCATTTTTCGGTTGCGCCGAAGATTTTTTCAGCAGTTCAATTTGTTCGCGCAGTAATTCGTTTTGTTCCTTGAGTAATTCGTTTTGCTGAGTGATGGCGTCTAGTCGATTGGCACCTTTACCCATGAAATCCCTCCTTAATTGAGTCGCAAAGCTTTCGACAGCGTCTTGAAAATAAATTCGCTTGCCGTCATTGCGTTTGTCTTCATGTAGTTCAAATGTTCGTCGAAAAATTTCATTCGCGCTTCGAACATGTCGTCTTTGCCTTCGACGAAAACTTTTTGCATGAGTGCGCCGATTGCGTTTAAATTCCTGCCGTCGACGCGGTAAAGAACTTTCATCAATTCGTTGCCCAGCGCGTTGAATTGTTGCGTTTCGCGTGTCAGGAAAATCATCGGCTTGTGCGTGTATTGATATTCGCCAATCCACGAGCCGCAATCCATAATCATGCCGTCGGAAGTTGCGAAAATTTCTTGATAGTAAGCGCCCGTGAAAACTTTTGCGTTCGGCAAATCGTCCCACGCCTGCAGATATTTTTTAAAAGCTTCTTCGGACGGAAAAACGCCGTGCCCGACCGCCGACGCCAAAAGATTCGGATGCGGTTTGAGCACCCAAGAAATTTCGGGATGCGCTTTGGCGAATTCGTACATGAATTTGTAATTCCATTGAAACGTTGCGTAAAAAATTCCGCTGGCTATCGACCAATGCGGCGCCCAAATAATTTTCTTCGCGTTCGGGCGGGCAAGCTTCCAATCGAATTCAAGCTTGTTCGTCGTGTCGTAAAGCGCGTCGAGTTTCGGATAGCCGCTGTAAATTCCTCGCGGCATTCCCGTTCGGCAGTTGCGGTCAAGCAAATCGATATGAAATTTGCTGTCGAAAAAAAGTTTCCAACCGATATGAAAAATCGGCGTGTCGTAAATATTCCAAAGCGTCATGTTGAAGCCGTAAGGAATATACGTCAGCAAAGTTTCCGCGCCGATTGACGACAATTTAAAAGCTTTGGGCAGGTAATCGAAATACGGGCGCAACATAATCAGCACGTCTTGAGCGGGCACGGTTTGTTCGTCGTCGGTTATGCCGACAACGTTTATGCCGCGTGACTTGAAAGCGTCAAGCCCGCGTTGAAAATCTTCCATGACGAGCGATTGTCCGCGCATACTTTTTTGCAGGCACAGGAAAAAAGTCGTCTCGCAACGTTTGTTTTCGGCGAAGAGATTAAATAATTTATCGCCGCACCACATTGACGGATCGTCGGAAACGAAGCCGACACGAATTTTTTTCTTCGCACGAATTTTTTTCACGACGACGCCGAAATATTTTTCGAGTGCCGCGTTGTAATCGTCCTTCGGCAAAAAGTTCGACACGTCAAAAATCTGTTCGCAATTCAGTTTGGAAATTTCTTCGACCGGCAAAAGATTTTTTCCGCGCAACAGAAAAGCGACGGCTCGCGAAGATTTTGCCGCGCCTTTCAAATTTAAATGCGTCATATCGCCGAAACAATCGTAACCGGTCTGCGCGTCGAACAGGTCGACGAACGTGAAGTTGTAAATTTTTTCCAGCCGATTCAATTCGCGGCGCAGGAGGAATAAATTTTCGCGGTTGAAATTTTCGCGCAGGACGGGCGCGAACGGAAACAAAATCCCAATCGGTTTGGCGCCGTTGTCGAGACAAAGTTTGACGTATTCTTCCAAGACGCGCAGATTGTTTTCGACTGTCTCCGCGTCAAAATTTTTTGTCAGCCGCGCAAGTTCGTCTTGCCACATCGCCATATCGCCGACAGAAATTTTCCCGTCGTATGCGGCGCGAACTTTGTCGAAATTTAAATCAGGCTGTTCGTTCCGGAACAACTCAAAAATTTTTGGCAAGTTGTTGCCGAGAATTGTTGCAAGAATTTTTTCGCCGTCGGAAGTGGCGGAAATTTTTTCGCGCAAGGCAAGCCCGTAAATAACATCGTTCGAGCAGGTTGAAAAATTTTTGCGGCTGTCCGCGTGCAACGAATAAGGCGCAAGCCCGATAAAGACAAATTTAATCGAACCGCGCTTGACGGATTTAAAGACGTGCTGAGCGATTTTAAAACTTTGGCGCAGGTCTTGTCCCGTGGCGGAAAGATTTACGCCGTTAATTCCGTGAATGTTTTTAAAATCAAGTCCGCGTTCGGTGAAGTCGTCGCCCGTCGCAAAAGCTTGCAGTTGACCGTTTTCCGCCGCACGCAAATTCGCGAACCAAAAACGATTCAGAGAAGTCAGCAAGTTGAAGTTGACGATATTTTTTTCGGGCACGCCGTTTGCCGCCAAAAAATTTTTTATCTTGTCGGGCGCGTCGGGGATGTCCGATTGTCCGCAAATCAGCCATAAAAAATTTTTGCCGTACTCGACGGCTTGATCTGTGAACGAGAACGGCAGGGCTTGAACTTTGATATTTTTGTCGAGCGTGATAAATTTTCCGTCGCCGTCCTCGGCAAGCGCAAGGAAAGGCGTTACTTTTCCGTAGTTCAAAATCGCCGGCGCGTCGGTCAAATTTTTTTTGTTCAACACGACGAGCACGACTTTAATTTTTTCCATGAGAAGCCTCCCTTGACATACTCCCCACGGCTAAAGCCGGCGGATTCCGTTATCAACAACCAA
>CAMUZL010000085.1 GCA_947165185.1 uncultured Selenomonadales bacterium | reverse complement strand
GCCGTTTGCCGAAATGATCGGGCGTCCGAAAGTCGGCGAAATTGTTTGGGCGAAAATTTACAGCGACAAATCCGGTAGGCTTGCCGCGTCAATGAAAGTTTCCGACGAAATTCGCCGTGCGTCAAAACCTGCCGAAAATATTAAACTCGGCAACACAATCACGGGCACGATTTACAACATCACCGAAGCGGGTGCGTTTATCTTCAGCGAAAACCGAAATATCGTCTTCGTTCCGCAAAAATATATTCCGCGTGCCCTCAGAGTCGGCGAAAGCGTCACGGCACGTGTGACTTTTATTCGAGACGACGGCAGATTGAACGCCTCAATGCGCGACACGAAAGAACTTGAGATTGACCGCGACGCCGAAAAAATTTTTGCGTTCATGCAGAAAAACGGCGGTGAACTTACTTTAAACGACAAAACTTCGCCCGAAAAAATTTTTGCGGTCTTCAAACTCAGTAAAGCGGCTTTTAAACGTGCAGTCGGGCATTTGTTTCGACAGCGACGAATTCAAAAGTTTGGCGACAATTTCAAGCTTGCCGAATAAAAAAAAAGCGTTGGAGTAAATCCGACGCTTAATTTTTTTTCAGCAGAATTTTTTCCGCTTCGTCGAGCGACAAGACAATTTCGTTGACGCCCAAAATTTTCATCAGCTGCGTTATCGGCGGCGGTTCCAATCCCGCACGTTGCAAAATTTCTTCACGGGCGAAAAGTTCACGCGGTGTGCCCGTGAACAAAATTTTTCCCTGCGCGAGGACGATTACTCTGTCGGCGAAACGCGCAATGTCGTCCATGTTGTGCGACACCAAAATTATCGTGACGCCCGATTTTTTCACGGCTCCGAAAATTTCGCGCAGGAGATTTTCTTTCGCTTTCGGGTCAAGTCCCGCCGTCGGTTCGTCGAGGATTAAATATTTCGGTTTCATCGCCAAAATACCCGCGATTGCCGCTCGTCGACGCTGTCCGCCCGAAAGTTCAAACGGCGAAACATTTTTCAGCGACGAATCCAAACCGACTTGCCGCATTGCCTCATCGACCCGCGCAGAAATTTCCGCGTCGCTCAATCCAAAATTTTTTGGCGCGAACGAAATATCTTTTGCCACCGTTTCTTCAAAAAGCTGATGTTCGGGATATTGAAACACGATTCCGACCAATCGGCGAATTTTTTTGTCGGTGACGGGCAAGTTGTCAATTTCAACCGTGCCGCGTTGCAAGTCAATCAAGCCCGCAACAATTTGAATCAGCGTCGATTTTCCGCTGCCGGTGTGTCCCGCGATTGCCAAAACTTCGCCTTCCGAAACGTCGAACGAAATATTTTTCAGCGCGGTCTTTTCAAACGGCGTGCCCGTCATGTAAGTAAAATTTACGTCACGAACACGAATTGAGGGACAAGGGACAAGGGACAAGGGAGAAGTTTTTGACGCGACGTTTTGGATTTTTAATTCCGAATTGCCGATTGCCGTTGAAAGTTCTTGGGGCGTCAAAATATTTTTCGGGAGCTTGAATTTTTTTCGCAAACGTTCGGCAAGTTCTGCGGCAACAGGCACGTCGAAGCCCAAACGTTTCATTTCGGCGACGTTCGTAAAGATTTCGTGCGGCGTTCCCGAACGAAGAATTTTCCCGCGTTCCATGACGAAAATTTTTTGCGCTTGCGACGCTTCTTCCATGAAATGCGTGATGTAAATTATCGTTTTGCCCTGCGCGTGAAGTTTTTTCACCAGCGACATAATTTCGCGGCGACCAAGCGGGTCAAGCATTGCCGTCGGCTCGTCGAAGACGATAATTTTTGTTTGCATTGCGATAATGCCCGCGATTGCGATTCGTTGCTTTTGTCCGCCGCTCAACTTGCTCGGCGCAAAATTTTTGTAGTCAATCATGTTCACGGCGTCAAGTGCCAAGTCGACGCGCTCACGGATTTTTTCGGGCGCAATTCCCAAATTTTCAAGCCCGAATGCAACATCATCCTCGACAATCGCCGCAACAATTTCGCTGTCGGGATTTTGAAAAACCATTCCGACATTTTTTCGCACGTGCCACAAATTTTTTTCGTCCGAAGTGTCCATTTCGTCGACAAAAACTTTTCCCGAAGTCGGCAGCAACAATGCGTTGAAATGTTTTGCCAATGTCGACTTGCCTGAACCGTTTGTGCCGATAATCGCAACAAATTCGCCGTCGTCAATCGTCAAATTCACTCCGTTAAGCGCAATTTTGTCGCCGTTTGCAGTTTTGTAGACGTGCCGCAGATTTTCAATGCGAATCATTTCGCCGCAATCAATTCAATTTCGCAGAGCGCACCCGCAGGCAAATCTTTCACGGCAACGCAACTCCGCGCAGGTTTGCTGACAAAATATTTCGCGTAAACCTCGTTGAACGCTTTAAAATCGGCAATGTCGGCAAGAAAACACGTCGTCTTGAAAACTTCGCTGAAATCGTAGCCCGCCGCGTCCAAAATCGCCGCCAAATTTTTGCAACACTGCTCGGTTTGCTCCTCAATCGTCGTCGCGACAATTTTGCCGACAGCAGGGTCGATTGCAATTTGCCCCGACGTGTACAAAAGCCCGTTGACCTTAATCGCCTGGCTGTACGGGCCGATAGCGGCGGGTGCGTTTTCCGTGCTGATAATTCTCATGTTGAAACCTCCAAAAATAATTTATTTCGCTTTGAGCGTGAAGTAAGCAATTTCGGGCGGGCAGCCGAGCCGAAACGGGAACCAACTGCCGTTTCCGACGTGAACATAGCCGATTGAGTCGCCGATTCGCACAATTCCGCGAGTATATTTGAACACGGGGAACAAAGGCACGCCGAAAATTCCAAATTGGCTTCCGTGCGTGTGTCCCGTCAAAGTCAGCACAAAATTTCGTTCGGCACCGTCGTCGATGAATTCGGGATGATGTGCGAGCAAAATTTTTATCGCGTCGTCGGGAACGTTCACCATTGCGCCCGAAACGTAACTGTGCCGCGCTTCGGCGAAAAGTTTTGACTGAGTTTCGTCGTTTGAACTGGTAATCGGCGCACGTTGCGGATAATCGACGCCCAAAATGTAAAGTTTCGACGTTATATGCCGCGAACGATTAACGAGCCAACGAATTTTCGTTTGCGTGAGCATTTGCTCAATCTGCTTGATTCCGCGAAAATGTTCGTGGTTGCCGTGAATATAATAAATCCCGAACTTGAATTTGTTCGTAAAACTGTCGACGATTTTAATTGCGGCGGGATTTAGTTGCACGTCGTCAAAAATATCGCCCGTTATCGCGAGCAAATCGGGTTTACTGTCCGCAATTCGTTGCAAAAGTTTTTCGAGACGTTCAAGCGAAAAATATGCGCCAAGATGTAAATCAGAAATTTGCGCGAGTTTGAAGCCTTCGAGTTCCGGCGGAAGATTTTTTATCGGCACGTCGAAGAAATTTTCCACGTCGGAATTTTTTTCGACGCGGTTGCCGTAAAGTGCGACTGCCAGCGAAAATAACGGATAAATCATTGAGTGCGCCAAAATTTTTCGTCGTTCGGGATCAAACTTTGTCGGCTTGTGGAATTTGCGATAAAAAAATCTTGCGATTAGCGCGCAGATGACGAACACGCCGCAAAAAATTTGTGTCATTATAAAAATCGTGGCGAGGTTGCCGAAGACCGCGATAAAAGTTTCGGGCACGAACGAGCGCAACATAAAACCGCCGATTATCACGCACAGGACGATTAAATCAGCCGTCGCGAAAAGTTTGTAGAATTTTTTCGCCATGTGTTCGCTGAACAAAAATTTTATCGCGAAAAGCGCGGTTGCCATTATCAAACCGAAAATTGCCGCCGTTATTAACAGAAACATTTGCAAAACTCCATTCTGCAATAAAAAAATCGCTCAGATTTTAATCCGAACGAAATTGTTTGTCAAAAATTGTTTGCGAGCCGATTTTTAGTTCCAAAACGATTTCAAACCGATTTTGAACGTTCAAACCCGAAAATTTTTGGTGACTTAGTTAAATCGAACCTTAAGGTTCGATACAGCGAACCTCAACGTTCGATTTTCCGAACCGACGAATTTACGCGCATTGCAGTTTCGCGGCTTTGACGACGTTTTTCATGAGCATTGCCACCGTCAAAAGTCCGACGCCGCCGGGCACGGGAGTTATCGCGCCCGCAATTTCTTTCGCCGCGTCGAAGTCCACGTCGCCGACAAGTTTTTTCGGCGCGATTCGATTAATGCCCACGTCGATAACGGTTGCGCCTTCGCGAATCATGTCGCCAGTGACGAGATTCGGCTTGCCCGACGCCGCAACCAAAATTTCAGCCTCACGAGCAATTTCCGCAAGATTTTTCGTATGCGTGTGGCAAACGGTAACCGTTGCATGTCGCGCCAAAAGCAAATGAAACAGCGGCTTGCCGACAATGTTGCTGCGTCCGATTATAACTGCGCGTTTGCCGTCAATCTCAATTCCCGCAAGGTCGAGCATTTCGATACAACCGGCGGGCGTGCACGGAACGAGTTGCGGGTTGCCGATAACCAAATTGCCGACGTTGACGGGATGAAAGCCGTCGACATCTTTTTTCGGGTCGATTCGATTTAAAATTTCGTCCGAATGAGCTTTAATCGCGGCGGGCAACGGCAACTGCACCAAAATCCCGTGAATGTTTTTATCAGCGTTAAGTTCGTCGATTTTCGCGAGCAAATTTTCTTTCGTCGTGTCTTCGGGCATCGCGACAACTTCCGAAACAATTCCGAGTTCTTCGCAGGTTTTGTGCTTGTTGCGAACGTAAACTTGCGACGCGGGATTTTCGCCGACGATAATCACCGCAAGACCGGGCGTCACGCCGAAATTATTTTTGATCTTTTCAACTTCAAGCCGCGCAGATTCTTTAATTTGGGCGGCGAATTCTTTTCCGTACAAAATTCTTGCCGACATTTTCAAACCTCCAAAAGTTTTTGTGCAGTGTACAACAGGAAAAATTTTTTCGCAACGTTGCGTTGACTTCAAAGCGTCTGCATGACGTTCAAAAATTCGTTCAGCGAAAATGCGCCGTCCATGTTCATGTTGTCGAAAACCATGAAGTAGCGATATTTCGTGCCCGATTGAGCCTGCCAATCTTTGCCGAGCGCAATTTTATTTTTCGAGTCGGAATTGTCGCGGTCGTCGCCTTTCGTCTCAAGCAAAATTACATGTCCCGCCCGCGTCTGCAAAATAAAATCGGGATAGTGATTTATCCAGCCGTTCAACCGAAATTCGCGCTTGGAAATATTTCTGTGCCACCAAAGCACATTGTCCAAATTCGCCAGCGCGTCAATCGCCCGCCGCTCAAAAGTATTCATGTCGCCTTCAACCGCGTAAAGCGATTTCGGAATTGAAACGGGTCTGCTTGTCCGCGCAACGGAATTCGGGAACGAATAAAAATCTTTGCAGAAAATTTGCCCGCCCGCCAATCGGTGACTGAAATTTTCGCGCATGTAATTTACTTCCAGCTCGTCAATTCTTTTGCGAATCAATGCCGCGTGAATTTGCGGGTGATTTGTCAACTCGTCGAGTTCCTCGGCCGTCATGCCGTCAAGCACGCGCTTGACGTAATCGCGAATTTCGCGGAAAGAATGCCGGTCGTTGCGATTTATTTCCGTCGCCAACATATCCGCGCAACAGCGCAGTTTTCTTTCGGGCGGCAAACTTTTCAGGAATTGGTTAAATTCTCTGCGCTCGTCCCGCGACAACTTTTCGCAACGCGGAATTGCCTCGCCGTCCTCCTGCAAGTCGATTTTGTACAAGTCGCCGACGTTCAGCGAAAAAATTATCCGTGCGTCCTGTTGGCTGAGCTTGAAGCCCGACGAAAGGTTGTCGCGCTCCAAAAGTTTTGTTGACGTGCCGAACAAACCCGACGAAATTTTTTCAAGGAACTGCGGAATTTTCAGCGCACGGGCGGACGCAGCAAATTGTTCCTGCATTGGGATTTGCGTTTGACTTTCGACGACGCGGCGGAATTTTTCAAACGGGTCGTCGGTCGGTTGATTCGGCGCGGGATTTTCGGGTTGCGAAATCTGCGCGGGTTGTTCTGTTTCGGGCGTTGAAGTTGTCGAAGTGTCCGCAGAAAAATTTTCCGCGTCTGAAGTCGACGGCTCGTCCGCAGAAAAATTTCCCGCGTTTGAAGTCGGCGACGTGTCCGCAGAAAAATTTTCCGCGTTTGAAGTCGGCGACGTGTCTGCAGAAAAATTTTCCGCGTCTGAAGTTGTCGACGTGTCCGAAGTTTTTCCCGTGACGGGCGGATCGAATAACGATAACTGCTCGACGACGGGCGAATCTTTTGTAAGCTCCTCAACCAATCGGTCGGCCTGTCGCGAAAAACCTGCCGCGTTCAAACCCGCAACAATATTTTCCAGCGTGTCGTAAAAATTTTGCGAACAGGTGTAGACGAACGAAAAATTTAAAACGCCAGCCGTATGTTGGCGCGTGTACGGTTGCCGCAAAATTCGCCCGACAATTTGTTCAACGTCCACCACCGAAGTTTTGTTCGCCAACGAAGCCAGCACGTAAGCGAAGGGACAGTCCCAGCCCTCCTTGAGCGCGTTGACCGTGATTATGTAACGAATCGGACAATTTTTCGCCGGCAGGTCGACGCCGTTCAGTTCGTTGACGTTTGAAGTTTTTATAGCAATTTGTTCGGCGGGAATTCCCAAGCCGATAAGTTTTTCTTTCACGCGCTGAAAAGTTTCGCTGTCGCCGTCGGTTTTCGGTTGCGCTTGAAATAAAACAATCGGTCGCACGTAATCGCCGCGTTGTGCCTCCGCCTCCAATTTATTGCGCGTCAAAATCGCGTTCGTCATCACGTCACCGACACTTGAAAAATTTTTCGCCAGCACGGGCAACTTAACCATGTGCTCGCGCTTGAGTTCGAGAGCGTCCGCAAATGAAATCACGTTGCTTGATTCGCGGGGCGTCGCCGTCAATTCCAAAACGAACGCGGGATTGACAACCGCAAGCATTTCGACGCTGAGTTTTGAATTTGCGTTGTGGCTTTCGTCAATCACGACGACGGGATTAAATTTCCGCACGATTTGAATCAGCGCAGTTTCGGGCGTGTTCGACAGTGCGTCAAAATTTTTTTCGACGGCATCAAAAACTTTCAACAGACCGTTTTCCTGATAGACTTTGCGAACGTCTTTTTTCTTGCTGTCGATTCGCAAGGTCGCGTAACTCAACACGCACACGCAAAGATTTTCCGCAACGGTCGACGGAGAAAAATTTTGCGCGTTCAACAGCATGTCTTTCGTAAAAATTTCGACGTGCCCGCCGAAATCACTTTCAAGCCGCCGGCGATACGGGTGACGTTCATTCGACAGCGCGGCAATCGTCTGCGTCAAAATCGCGTCGCTCGGCACAAGCCACACCACAAATTTATTTCGGTCGCGTCCCGTCCCGCGAAAAATTTTTTTCAGTGCGGCACACGCCAAAAAAGTTTTCCCGCCGCCGGTCGGAACTTTCAAACACACATTCGGCACGCCCGCAATTTTGCTTTTGTAAGGCGGCGCGTCAAAATTTTTTTCCGTCCAATAAAGTTGCCACGCGTCGATAAGATTTTGCCGCTCGTCGAGGCAGTCAAGATAATCTTTCAAATCGCGCAGGATGTTTCGTTGATAAGTTTTCAGCTCCACAAAGTCCGCCTCCTTCAGCGATAAATTTTGCTCCGATGAGCAACGTCAACAATCAGTATCAAAATTTTGTCGTCTTGAATTTCCGCCACGATTCGATAGTCGCCCACGCGATAAGACCATTTGCCGCGCAACGGGCCTTGTAATGCCTTGCCGTGCAGTCGCGGATTTTCGCAACCGTCAAGGTTATTTTTTATCCAGCCGTCGATTATCGAGCGCGTTCGTTCGTCGAGTTTATCCAAAGCCCGCGTTGCTTTAGGCAAATATTCAACGGAAAAATTTTTCATTGCGCCGCATCCACCTCAACGAGCCGGTAGGTTTTGGGATTTTTTTCGTATTCCGCCATCGCTTCGGCGTAATTGCGAGCCGCGTCCTCCTCCTCGTCAATGCGTTCGAGTATGGCTTGGATGAAAAATTGCTCCATGTCGAGATTGTTTTCGGTCACGAATTTTTTCACCGTCGCGGAATCGGCATCGTTCATGTTGATTGAAATCGTCATTGTAATTGCTCCTTTCGCAAATGTTTCAACGGGATTATATCACGCACTTAAATTCGCGGCACGTCACGCGGAATTTTTTTGAACGGCAACATGATGTTGCATCCAATAAGGTCAGCCTTCGAAAAATTTTCACGCTTAAATTCGCGGTACGTCTCTGGGAATTTTCTTAAACGTGATATTAAAGTTGTCAAGCTCCGTTTCGGCAAGCGTGCAGTTCGCCGCGTAAATCACATAAGCCGCCGCCCGCGTCCGAATTTTCGCAAGCAAGTCGAAATTTAATTCCTCGTCGTCGAAAAAATAATAAGCAATTCCGCCGTCGACGCCCAGCAAAAATTTTTCGTCGCTCGGTGTGAAATGTTTGTGAGTCTCGGAAAAATAAACGTAGTCGAAAATTTTTTCGCGGGGAATTTCGGCGTTGATAAATCCGTCGTCGTCGAAGAGCGTCGCGCCCAACTCGTAAAAATTAAATTCGCCGCCGACACGTTTAACGCGCTCTGCCGTGATTGATTCGGCGTAATCGTTCAGCTCAATCAAAATAAATTTTCGGTTGCCGCCGTCTTGAGCGTTGAGATTTATGACGGCGTGCGCAGTCGTGCCCGAACCCGCGAACGAATCCAGAACGATTGAATTTTTGTCCGTCGCCAATCGCAAAATTTTTTCAAGGAGCCGCGTCGGTTTTGGCGTGTCGAAAATAATTTCAATCGCTTTGGATCATAGTCAATAAAGTGGACAGGAAATCAGACGGTGGAGAAAAAAATAT
>CAMUZL010000084.1 GCA_947165185.1 uncultured Selenomonadales bacterium | reverse complement strand
CAACTTACGCGTTGCCGATGCAAAATGTTTTTCGGGCGGACGAAGTCAAACCGTCGCTCGAAAGAAATCTTGCGCTGTCGAATGCGCCGCTTGCCGAGGACGGTTATTTTAAAGTTCCGAGAGTATTGGAGGCATAATCATGAAAAAATTTTTGGGCGCAACTTTTTTGGCGGGCACATTGCTTTTCAACACGGCGGCTGTTGATGCGGCGGCTCCGAAAAATGACCGCGAAACAATTTATCAAGTCGCCCTGTTGCAATCGCTGACGATGGGTTATTTCGACGGCTCAATCACCGTTAAAGATCTGAAAACTTTCGGCGACACGGGCATCGGCACTTTCGACGGGCTTGACGGCGAAATGATTGTGCTGGACGGCGTTGTTTATCGTGCGAATCAGCAATGCAAAATCAACGTCGTTGCCGACAAAGTCACCGTGCCTTTCAGCAACGTCACGTTCTTCGACAAAGATTTTTCCGTCAATCTGAGCAACGTCGACGATAAAGCCGCGCTCGAAAAAATTTTGGACGCGCAGGTTGATAAACACGGGCGCAACAGTTTTTACATGGTGAAAATTTCGGGCGACTTTAATTCGATTCACGTCCGCAGCGAAAGCGGCGCATCGAAACCGTATCCGACTTT
Organism: uncultured Selenomonadales bacterium; assembly: GCA_947165185.1. Classification (GTDB taxonomy): domain Bacteria; phylum Bacillota; class Negativicutes; order Selenomonadales; family Selenomonadaceae; genus Quinella. The sequence continues at coordinate 8,276 of CAMUZL010000084.1, read as the reverse complement.
GGTTGAGGCTCTGAAAACTCAAAACGAAGTCACGCGGGAAAATATTCGCGGCACGATTGTCGGATTGTACTGTCCCGAATTTATGAGTTCGCTCAACACACCGGGTTGGCATTTCCATTTCGTTTCCGACGATAAAAAATTCGGCGGACACGTTCTCGGCGCGAACATCAACCACGCCGAAGCGCAATTCGACAAGACCGAAACTTTCCGCATGAACTTGCCGAAGATGAACAATTTCAACGACCTGAATTTCAACAAAGACTTGAGCGAAGAAATTCGCATTGCCGAAAAGGATTCCCAACGCTGAGGAGGAAATTTTTTGGAACTCTACAACAAGACCGCGCACGAGTTGCACGAACTTTTACAGACGAAACAAATTTCTGCGGCAGAATTGACTGCCGATATTTTTTCGCGTGTCGACGAAGTTGAAGACAAAATCGGCGCGTATCTCGAAATCACGCGTGAAAAAGCATTTTCGGACGCAAAAGCCGTCGACGAAAAAATTTCTCGCGGCGAAAAAATTTTCCCGCTCGAAGGCATTCCCTGCGCGGTGAAAGACAACATCTGCACGAAGGGAATCAAAACGACTTGCGCGTCGAAAATTCTTGAAAATTTTATTCCGCCGTATGACGCGACCGCTTACAAAAAACTTTCCGCGCAAAATCCGATTTTGATTGGCAAGGCTAATCTCGACGAATTTGCAATGGGCGGCTCAACGGAAAATTCCGGCTTTCACGTCACGCGCAACCCGCACGATTTGGAACGCGTCCCTGGCGGCTCTTCCGGCGGAAGTGCGGCGGCTGTTGCGGCACGTGAAGCAATTTTTGCGCTCGGTTCGGACACCGGCGGCTCAATTCGTCAGCCGGCAAGTTTCTGCGGCGTCGTTGGCATGAAACCGACTTACGGCAGAGTTTCGCGCTACGGGCTTGTCGCTTATGCCAGTTCGCTTGACCAAATCGGTCCGATAACTCGCGACGTGACGGATTGCGCTCAAGTGCTCAACGCCATTGCCGGACGCGACGAAATGGATTCGACTTCCACGGCGGCCGACGTGCCTGATTTTACGAAAAGCCTTGTCGCCGACGTTAAAGGCTTGAAAATCGGTTTGCCCAAAGAATATTTCGTCAAGGGCATTGATTCTGAAGTTGAAACTGCCGTGCGCAATGCCGCCAAAAAATTTGAATCACTCGGCGCGGAAATTTCCGAAATAAGTTTGCCGCACACCGACTATGCAATTTCGACTTACTACCTGATTGCGCCCGCCGAAGCCGCCACTAATCTCGAACGCTATGACGGCGTCAGCTACGGGGCTCGCGTCGACGGCGCGGACGTTGTCGAAATGATGACGAACACCCGCACGGAAAAATTCGGCGCGGAAGTCAAACGCCGCATAATGATCGGCAACTACGCTTTGAGCGCGGGCTATTACGACGCGTATTATCTCAAGGCGTTGAAAGTTCGCACGCTGATTCAAAAAGATTTCGTCGACGCGTTCAAAAATGTTGATTTGATTCTTGCGCCGACCGCTCCGACTGCCGCGTTCAAAATCGGCGAAATGGTTTCCGACCCGCTGAAAATGTATCTGCAGGACGTGTGCACCGTGCCGCTGAATTTGGCGGGCTTGCCGGGCATTTCGATTCCCTGCGGCGTCACGAAAAATAATTTGCCGATTGGTTTTCAGCTTATCGGCAAAGCACTCGACGAAGCGACGATTTTGCGTGCGGCGTTCACTTACGAGCAATGCTGAAATTTACAACGAAAAAAATTCCCCGTTCAAACGAGCGGGGTTTTTTGTTTTGCGTGCAAAAAAATATTTGCAGGAAAAATTTTCCATGCAACGAAAACGATCGGCGTCAATGAATTCAGCAACGCTTGCGAACAGGAGGAAATTTTATGGCGGAAATAACTTTCGGAGTAAACATCGTCGAAATCGTCACGCACGGGCTGTATCCGAATTCGCTTGATACTTTGCGCGAATACATTCAAAATTCGTGTGACGCGATTGACGACGCGATTAAAGGTGAGACTTTAAATCCGGGCGAAGGCAGAATCACAATCGACATTGACGAGGACGAACGCCGAATCACAATCGAGGACAACGGCGTCGGAATTGCCACACGAGATTTTGAACGCGTGATGGGAAATATCGGCAACTCCGACAAAAGAATTGACACCAATCGCGGCTTTCGCGGTATCGGGCGACTTGGCGGTCTGGCTTATTGTAAAGAATTGATTTTCACTTCGAAAGCTGCCGGCGAACGAAAAATTTCCGTGCTCAGAATCAACGCCGAAAAACTCCGCAAGGAATTTTTCAGCGTCAGGAAACGTTTGGCGGAACATGTTCTGCTTGAAAACATGCGCTTTGAAACCGTGAGCAACGCCGCCGCCGTCGAGCATTTTTTTCGCGTCGAAATGATTGGTATCAACGAGACAAACAAAGACCTGCTCGACATCGACAAAGTGCGCGATTATCTTTCGTTCGTCGCTCCCGTCATCTACAGCCCGGATTTCGATTTCCGAAAAGAAATTTACGCTCACGCCGCCGAACTCGGATTTAAAATCAGCGAATACGACATTCGCGTCAACGACAAACAACTTGTCAAAAATTACAAAACGAACGTCAGAACGAAATTGGGGGCGGATGAAATTTTCGGCTTGGAATTCCGCGACATTTACAACGAAGACGGCGAATTAATCGCGTGGAGTTGGATTGGTCTGTCGCAATTCAAAGGCGTTCTTTCCGAAAAACGTGACACCCCTTCTTACAAAATGCGCGGAATTCGTCTGCGGCAAAAGAATATCCAAATCGGCGACGAGATGGTTTTTCAGGAACGAAAATTTTTCGGCGAAGAGCGCGGTACGAAATTTTTCATCGGCGAAATTCACACAGTCGACAAAAATCTGATTCCAAATTCCAGACGCGACTATTTCGAGGAAAACAACGCTCGCGAAGCTTTTGAGAGCGCGTTGGGAAAATATTTTGCCGTGCTGAAAAAACTTTATAACTATGCCTCAGGCGTCAGAAATGCATTCAAGGCAACAAATGATCCCGAAAAACTTCGGCAGGAAATTGCGCGTCACACGCCCGAATACCAGGAAACTCACAAGGCTGAACACGACGCGGAACTTGCGAAGATGACCGATAAAGCGGAGAAGCAACAAGACAAAATCGATTCCATACGTCGCGAAGCAGAAAAAAATCCCGCAGAAATGACTTCGCGAGTTTTTGAGCAAATCGACGCGGAAAATTCTTCGATACCAATTACCGACCCTACCCCCCCCCCGAAGCGTTTGCCGTTGCCGAATTGGTCGCCTGACAAAACAAAGCTTTACAACGAAATTCACGAAATCATTCTTGCCAACAAAAAGCTTTCGGGCGTGGAGCTTATCGAAAAGTTTGAAGAGGTTCTCGGATGAGCCGCCGCGTCCTGTTAATCGAACCCAATTACAAAAACAAATACATCCCGTCGAATCTGATGAAACTGGCGACGTATTTTCGGTTTGTGTGCGGGGACGACGTGCGATTTTTTAAGGGCGACTTGAAACGTTTCGGCGCGCAACTGTTACTGGAAAAATTTTTCGCCGTGGATTGTTATGACGTGCCGATTTTGTTTCGCCCGCCTGAAGATAAATCGGAGCCGGCAAAACTTTTCGGGCGACATGAAAAATTTTTGCTCGACTACATTCGCACGGGGAAAAAATCTTTGCTTGACGTGGTGCCGAATCTACGCGGGGATTTTTTTTACGAAGAATTTCTGAACGAACTGCACACCCGTTTCAAGTGCGAAGACTTCCCGACCTTCGACATTATCTGCGTCAACTCGCTGTTCACGTTTTACTTTGACGTGACTGTCGCCACGATGAATTACGCGAAAAAATTTCTGTCACGCGGCGGAAAAATTTTTGTCGGCGGAGTGGCGGCAACTCTCGTCCCGAAATTTTTTGAGCGGGAGACCGGCATTAAACCGCACATCGGACTTTTGGACAAGCCCGACGACCTCGGCAAGCAAGACGACGTTATTATCGACACGTTGCCGCCCGATTACTCGATTCTCGACGAAATCGACTACAAATATCCCGCCGCCGACGCCTACTTGACTTACACGACGCGGGGTTGTATCCGCAAATGCACGTTCTGCGCGGTGAGCAAGCTTGAGCCGCAGTACAAAGACCACGTGAAAATTTTTGAGCAACTCAAGCGCACGGATGAACTTTTCGGCGCGAAAAGAAATCTTTTGCTCATGGACAATAACGTTTTGGCTTCCGCGAAGTTTGACGAAGTCATTGACGAAATTATTGCGTGCGGCTTCGGCAAGGGCGCGACGTATTTGCCGCCCGACGAATACGCAATCACGCTGAAAAATCTTCGCGCAGGTTTTAACGACCGCGCTTATGTTCGCAAAATGATTCGGCTTTATGACGAGCTTGAAAAAAAGTTACCCGAAAATTTGTCGGGTGAATTTTTTTCGGCGCGTGAAAAAAATTTTTTGCTGTGCGTTCCGTCCGCGACCAAAGAAAAAATTTTTGACTTCGACGACGTTGCCCGCCCGCTGTTTGAAAAATATTTCAAGCGCAACAAACTTGCCCGTTACGTCGACTTCAATCAGGGGTTGGATGCGCGCTTGCTTGACGAACACAAAATGGCGCGGCTTGCCGAGTTGAATATTCGACCGATGCGAATTGCGTTTGACCACATTGAACAGCGCGACATTTACGAGCAGGCGATTCGGCTTGCGGCAAAATACGGCGTTCGCGACCTGTCGAATTATCTGCTGTACAACTTCAACGACACGCCCGAAGATTTTTACATGCGCCTGCGAATCAACATTGACCTGTGCGAAGAATTGAACGTGGCGATTTATTCGTTCCCGATGAAATATTGTCCGATTGACGACCCGAATTATTTTCGCAACCGAGACTTTATCGGGCGGCACTGGAACAAAAAATTTATTCGGGCGATTCAGGCGATAACCAACGCGACGGGCGGCAAAGTCGGGCGCGGACGAACATTTTTTGAAAAGGCGTTCGGCAAAAATCTTGACGAGTTCCGAGAGCTTTTGTGGATGCCCGAAACGTTTATAATCTATCGCGCCAAGTACGAGGACACGCTCACGAAACTTTGGCGCGAAAATTTTTTTGCGCTTGATGACGACGAACGCGCCGAGGCGGAAAATTTCATTGCCGCGAACAAATTTGCCGACGAAGACATTGCCGCCGTTGCCTCCGAAAAAATTCGCGACGTGCTGAAATTTTACACCGTGCGCAGAAATTCTTGACGGGCGGTGATTCGGCTGTATGACGTGCAAAAAAATTCCCCGTTCAAACGAGCGGGGTTTTTTGCGACAACGTCACGATTCGGCGACAATGTTTGATTCGCGAAACCGTGACCAAATTGTTCCGTCGCTTCCAAAGCGACCGGAGTTTTTTCGTTTCGGGCAAAAAAATAGCGGGCGAAGTTAAAAAGCTTTTTCGCCCATGACGAGATTGGCCTTTTGAATTTCCGCAGTGTGGCGGTCAAGCTCAGCGCAAGCCTCCTCAAATGTGATGTTGAAATATTCACGATGATGAGCAAGCCGCGCTTCAAAAGTTTTGTGACAACTGCTTTCGATTCGGAGAGCTTCTTTGCGTGGCACAAAAGGCGTATGATGCCGTCGAATAATTTCAAGTTGTAACGAACGTCGAATGGCACTTTGACGCGATTCCATGTCACCGGTCATGCCGATTTTAACGATTTTATCGCTAAGCTCCAATGCATAAACGCAAGCGAGGTGAGATTTTTGTGCCGGCACTTTAATTTTTTCCGCAATGATTTTGTCCAGATAAGACGACGAAGACATTATTTCCCCAATTTGAGACAAAACTTCCCAAGCGCGGTCGGTGGACAGAAGCTTAGCGTAAATAAAAAATCCTGCTGTCGTCCACAGATAAAGAATGCGCGCACCTTTTTGAATAAGGTAACTGGCGGTTACCCTATTTTCTTCAGCGCAGTGAGAATTATGTATCTTGTCTTTGAACATTGCGAGGTCTTTGCCTTCGAGTTTGAAGAAATGCTTACCTTCGACGAAACGTTGGCGATTGTTGTTGAAATTCATCTTGATGTTTGCGGTTGACGTTCCGTAGAATTTGGCAAGTTGTGCGCTCGTCAAGACGCGTTGACTTTGATACTCGACGGGCACCAAATTTTGAAAATTGTCCATAAAGAATAGCTCCTTTCGTGACGCTTGACAACGCAGGAGCTCTTTGCTACAATTTGGATAACAAAAAACTGCTTGACGCCGCCTTGCGTCATATGTGAATTTTAAACTTTCAAAAGCATTTTAAAGCAAGGGCGGAGGATTGTCAAGGCGAATACTGATTCTTCGCCCGCATAAGCGGTTTTTTTGTTTAACGGAAAAAACGTGCGACGAAATTTCGGATTGTCAAACGGAAATTCAATGCACGTTGCTTTTTTTTAATCGCTGTGCTAATATAATCGCCGTGTTGCATAACGAACGAGGAGGTCAAAATTTTGAAACTCACCCAGAAAAAAATAGACGATTACAACATTGAGTTGACGGTCGAAGTCGACGCGGCGGAACATTCCAAAGCGATTAAGCGCGCCGCCAAAATGCTTGCCGAACGCGTGAACATTCGCGGCTTTCGCAAGGGCAGCAACATTCCGGTTAAAGTTCTTGAGGCGCACCTCGGCAAGGACGCGATTTCCAACGAGGCAGCCGAAATTTTGGTGAACAATTCTTCGCGGGAAGCGTTCAGAATTTTGAACTTCACGCCCGTCACCGAACCCAAAACAAATATTGTCACGAACGAAGACGGCAAAGATTTCGTTTACACGGTGACTTTCACGCCGTACCCGAAAGTTACGCTCGGCGAATATAAAAATCTCGACGCGGAAAAAGTTGTTGAACCCGTCACGGACGAACAAGTTGCCGAACAGCTCGAACAAATGCGCGGACACCACGCGAACTTGATTGAGGCCGCCGAAGGTGACGCCGTTGCCGACGGAGATTTTATCACGCTCGATTACACCGGCACGATTGACGGCGAAAAATTTGCGGGCGGCGAAGCCAAAGACCAACCGCTCGAAATCGGCTCGCATAAATTTATCGGCGATTTTGAAGAACAACTCATCGGCGCGAAAGTCGGCGACGAACTCACCGTCAAAGTCACTTTCCCCGAAGATTATCACGCAAAAGATCTCGCGGGCAAAGATGCCGAATTCGCTTGCAAAATCAACACAATCAAACACCGCGAACTGCCCGAACTCAACGACGAGTTTGCCAAAAAAGTCAGCGCGTTCCAAACGCTCGAAGAATACAAAGCCGACATTCGCAAAAACATGGAGACCAACGCCGAACGCCGCGCAGTCGAAGCGCAACGCCAGGCAGTCATTGACAAGGCCGTCGAAAATATGACTATTGATTTGCCGCCCGTCATGATCGAAAATCGCATTACGCAAATGATTCGCGAACTTGATGCGAACTTGCAAACGCAGGGCATGAATCTTCAGCAATACATGGCATTTTCGGGAATCGACCCGGACAAAATGCGCGAAGATTATCGCGAATCGGCGCGCAAAAATGTTTTGACGGACATTCTGCTTGAGCACGTGGCGGACGCGGAAAAACTTTCCGTCACCGAACAGGAACTCAATCTCGAAATTTCCATGATGGCGCAAATGTATCGCACGCCGCCCAAACAAATTGCAAAATACTTGCAAGAGAGCGGTCAACTTATCGGCGTCGCCGAAACTATCCGCCGCCGCAAAGCCATGAAATTTATTTTGGACAACATGGCGGGCGCGCAAAAAGTCGAAGCGGCTCCCGAAAAATCTGCGGAACCTGCAGAATCCACGAAACCTGAAGAAAAATCCACGACTCCCGCAAAAGTTGCGGAACCTGCGGAAAAACCTGCGGCTCCTGCAAAAGTTGCGGAAGAATCTGCGGACGCAACCGAATAAAATTGAAAATTTCCCGCGGCGGAGGACGAAACCCCCGCCTTTTTTGAAAAATTTTTGAGGTGAAAAATTATGGCTTATTACGTGCCGATGGTTATCGAAAAAACGAGCTACGGCGAACGCGCTTACGACATTTATTCGCGCCTGCTCAAAGACCGCATTGTTTTTCTCGGCGGCCCGATTAATGACGACGTTGCCAATTCCGTTGTTGCGCAACTTTTGTTCCTCGAAAGCGAAGATCCCGACAAAGATATTCATCTGTATATCAACAGCCCCGGCGGCGTCGTGACGGCCGGTCTTGCGATTTATGATACAATGCAGT
>CAMUZL010000083.1 GCA_947165185.1 uncultured Selenomonadales bacterium | reverse complement strand
CGGACAAAAACGTCAAACTTGCCGACGGCGTGAAAATTGACGGCAAAGATTATCAACACGTTCAATACAACGTCGTCGAGAAAAAAATTCTTGCACTGGATAAAAAATTTGACGCGCCGAAAATCGTTATTCCTTCGGAGTGACGGGCAAAATTTTTTCATCTTACCGCGCTCAAGCCGAAAATTTTTCCGACGGGGTCACAGTCAACTTTGCAACTTGAAAATTTTTCGGGCGGAGTTGCAATCAATTCCGCAACTTGAAAGTTTGAATCGCCGCTTGCAACTCTTCTGCCATATCCGCAAGTTGGCGGCTGGAAGATGCAATTTCTTCCGTGGCGGCGGAAAGTTGTTGCGTCGTGGCGGAAATGGATTCAGTTTTGCCGGAAGATCTTATCGCAGCATCGTTAATAATTTTAACCGAGTCGACAATCAAGGCGTTGCCGTCCTCGGCTTTTTTGATTGCGTCGACGGTCAAGCGAATTTTTTCGGTGAGCGCGTCAATGTTGCTGACGATTTCGCGGAATTCGTGTCCCGCCTCGTCAACGGCTTGCACGCTGGCATTTGTAAGCTCCGTGCCGACGCTCATCGACTCGACAGCTTTTTTCGTTTGGTCTTGCACGTCGAAAATCAAATTTTGAATTTCGCCCGCCGCCAAAGCAGATTGTTCGGCGAGTTTGCGAACTTCTTCAGCGACGACCGCAAAACCGCGCCCGTGTTCGCCCGCGTGTGACGCTTCAATCGCCGCGTTCAGCGCAAGCAAATTCGTCTGTTCGGCAATGCCCGAAATTGTTTCGACGATGTTGCCAATTTTGCCCGACTGTTCGCCGAGCAATTTTATAATCTCCGAAGATTCTTGCACGGAAGTGCGCAGAGCCTCCATGCTTTTGACTGCGTTGCCGACCGTCACGGAGCCGGTGTCCGCCATTTTCAACGCGACGTTTGCGGCGTCGGCGACCCCGCCGGAATTTTCCGCAATGACGTTCAAAAGTTCGCGCATGTCGATTATCGCCTTGTTCGCGTTGCCGATTGCTTTTTGCTGCCCGGCGGCCTCGTCCGCGAATTCGGTTATCGTGCCGGAAATTTGATTGGCAGCCGTCGCGGATTCTCTGGCGTTGTTGTTCAAAACTTCGGCGGATTGGGAAACGGTCTGCGCGCTCACTCTTGCCTTGTGGAAAAAATCGTTGAGTTTGTCGGTCATCTTTTCAAAAGCGTTGGCAACGGCTCCCAGTTCGTCGTTTGATTCGACGGGCACGGCTTGAAGTGACAGGTTGCCTTTTGAAATTTCGTCCGCCGCGTGATTAATCGTCAAAATCGGTTTGACGGCACTGTTTGAAACGAAATTCGCGACAAGAATAATCAGCACCAAAATTACAAGACACATGACGCCCAAAGTCAAAGCTTCGTCAATGGCGTGAGCTTCAACGACGCTGTACGGGCGAAACGTGGCGATAATCCAATTTGTTTGCGGTTCTTTTTCGCAACTGACAAGTTTTTTCTCGCCGTCAATCACGACTTCGAAAATTTGTTGTCCGCCGGTGTTCGCATTTTTTATGAACTCGTAACTGCTCATGTCGACGCGGTCTTCTTCTTTTTCGATTGTAATCGTGGAGTGCGAAACGAGTTTGCCGTTGCTCTCGAAAATTGCCAGCTCCGTTTCGGGATTTGCGGACGCTTTCAAAATGTCGGTGAGCGCGGAAACGTTATAATTGCGCTGAATCATGCCGATAACTTTTCCGTCGGGCGTTTTCACGGGAACTTCGATAACGACAATGGCATTGCCCGTGGTTTTGCTGACTACGACTTCCGAAACGGATTCGTTGCCCTGCATCGCTTGAGCAAAATAATCACGTCCCTTGAGGCTGACGAGTTTGGATGCGTCGCTGCGAACGAGTTGTTGCCCGTCGTTGCCCGTCACGACGATATTGATGCCGTCGTGAAAAAGTTCGTTGGCATTTTGGACAAGATTTTTCATGTTGGCGGCGCGATTTTCGGGAGCCGCCGTCAAATATTCCTGCACGGACGGATTTACCGCCATCAACCGCAGTGCCGTAAAGTTGCTGTTGAGCAGGGACGAAACTTCTTTTTCGATTAGTTCGGTGGTAACTTTCAATTCTTGTTCGGCGGACGAAAACGCCGCGTTGATTGTGTTGTAGGACGTGTATGCCATTGTAATCAAAAGCGGCACCATGCCTATCAAAATCATCAGGAAAATCAGTTTGGATTTGATACTGCTCAGAAAACTCATGGCAACACAACCTTTCATAGATTTACGCGGAATGTTGTAATATCTTTCAGGTTGACATTTTACGCCTGCATTCTGAAAAATCACTGTGCAAGTTTGTCGTCTTTGCAACTTCAAACTTTATCGCGTCGATTAATTTTTTATCTACTTTCTTCCACCGGAGGAATAAAGTAGCAAAGAAGTCCGCGCCTACGCGGCGGGCGATTTTGGGTTATCGCGTTGAAACCCCGCCTCGTAAACCGCGAGTCGTGCGCCGACGGTATTTGCGTCACGCAAATGCGTCGGCGAGGAGCCGTCATCCATGGCGGCTCCTGATTTTCCGTTGCGTTCGTCGCGAAATTTATGCTGAAATTTTTTCGGGCGGAATGACGGCTTGCAGTGATTTTATCGCAACTTCCAGCATCGAATCATCCGGTTCGCGTGTCGTCAGATATTGCAACCAAAGCCCCGGCAACGTCGCCAAACGCACAAAAGAATTCGTCGACCGCGCAGAAAAACGAATCAGTTCGTAAGAAATTCCCGCGACGAGCGGCAACAAAATTATTCGCGACAAAATTCGCAGCCACAATTCCGGCCAGCCCAAAAATGCAAACACAAAAATACTTACGAGCATGACGATTAACAGAAACGCCGTGCCGCAACGGGGATGCAGTCGCGGAAATTTTTTTGCGTTCTCGACCGTCAACGATTCGCCCGCCTCGTAGCAAAAAATTGTTTTATGTTCTGCGCCGTGATATTGGAAAGTTCGTCGAATGTCTTTCATCTGCGAAATTGCGAACAGGTACGCCAAAAAAATTATCAGCCGCAAAAAACCTTCTGCCAAGTTCAAAATCAACGGGTCGTCGGTTAATTCGTGGAAAATTTTCGCCGCGCCCGTCGGTATCGCCAAAAACAGCACGCAAGCCAACAAAATCGCCAAAATCACCGTGCCGATTATTTCGCGGTCGGAAAGTTGCTCGTCCTCTTCGCCCGCCGCCTGTGCCGAAAAGCTCAACGAACGCATTCCCAAAATCAGCGACTCAAACAAACTCACCGCGCCGCGCAGTATCGGCAATTTTAAAATCGGAAATTTGTCCGCTATCGAAGTGACGGATTTGATTTGCACGTTGATATTTCCGTTCGGCTCGCGCACGGCGGTTGCGACTTTTCCGAAGCCGCGCATCATCACACCTTCGATTACCGCTTGCCCGCCGACGATTGGTTTGTCCATAAAAATCCTCCGAAAAATTATTAACGAACTTCAAAATTGATTCGCGGCGATAACGCTTGAACAATTTTAACGTCGCGGCGCGAAAATTGTTCCGCTTCCGAAATTAAAACAAGCAGGGCGATTCGCTCACCCTGCCTGAAAGATTGTCGATTAACCTTTTTTGTAACGCTTGTTGAATTTTTCAATGCGTCCGCCGGCTTTAACGTCGCGTTGGCGACCCGTGAAAAACGGATGGCATTTCGAGCAAACGTCCACGCGCAATTCTTTTTTCGTGGAGCCGGTTTTAAAAGTATTGCCGCAACCGCAAGTAACCGTTGCTTCAAAATACTGCGGATGAATTTTCTCTTTCATGGTTGACACCTCACTTTCTGTTTCGCGCCCCAAATTACGACGCGGTTGGCTTCGGACGTGGTCACGGGATTTTCGGGCAAAATTATCGCGTCATTCGGCAGGAAGGAAACGAATTCCTCAAGTGTGAATCCGTCGTAAAGTCCCGCCTCCGCAAAAAAATCGCCGTCCCAAGTGACGTAGCCCGATTTCGCCTTCGACAAAATTTTTTCGATATAAATTTCCTGCGCGGGTTTGCCCAGTTCCGAAAAAGCATAATCGCTTATGAACAAGTCACAGGGCGCGTCGTTGTAAAAATGCGTGCCGTCAAGGTATCGAACGGCGTCGCCCGTTTCGTTGAGCGCGATCAAAAATTTTTCGGCAAGCGCGAGAACTTCGGGCAAGTCAACCAAATTGTATCGGCGAATCGGCAAGGTGTTCAGCAAAATTCTGCACTGCCCGCCGTAACCGACGCCGACTTCCGTGACGGTTTGGATTTTTTCAACGTCGAAGAAATTCAGCACGTCGACCAAAACTTTCACGTAACGGAGCGTTGTCGGCGACGCGATAACCATTGAATCGCCGCAATCGAATTGCGACAAGTACGGGTTGCCGACCGAATCATTTTGCAAAAAAAATCGCCAAACGTCCTCCGAAAAATTCACGACGGAATTTTTTAAAATGAACTCGAAACATTCTTGACCGAATTCGGGCGACATGTATTCGACCACGCGATTGTAAACGGGGTGCCGCTTGAAGTTGCGGAAAACATCTTCGTGCCGCGAGGCGAAATAACAAAATTCGGGATACCAATCGTCGTCAAAAATACTCGTGCCCGTCGTCGCCATTCACCGCCGTTCAGTCTAACTTTAAGTTGACGCGAAAACCGCGCAGGGTGTATTATACGCGCTGTGATTTTTAAATGCAAGATTTTTTGTCGGCACCACAACCAAAGGAGAAATTTTTAAATGACCATCGACACTTTTCACTGTAGCATGTGCGGACGGCGAATCAAAGTTCAAAGCCGCACCGACATGCCGATTTTTGATCCGGGCACGGGTTTCGGCATTTGCAAGAGCTGCGTAAAAAATATTTATCACTGGATTGAAGACGAAGATTCCAAACGCGGCGGACGCCCCGGCAAACGTGGTTTTAACGCCATGCTCGGCAACCTGCTGGAAAAAAATAAACCGCACGTCATCAAGGCGTATCTCGACGAATTTATCATCATGCAGGAGCGGGCGAAAAAAATTTTGTCCGTGGCGGCTTACAATCATTACAAGCGCATGAAATACGAGCTGGACAATCGCGGCAGTGACGACGAAATCGAAAAATCCAACGTCATAATTCTCGGCCCGACGGGTTGCGGAAAAACTGCAATGCTCAGCCACCTGTCGAAACTTTTGGATATTCCCTTCGCCGTGACGGACGCATCAAGTTTGACGGAAGCCGGCTTTGTCGGTTCGGACGTGGAAGTTGCCGTGCGAAATCTTTACTACGCGGCGGGCAAGGACATTGAGAAAACCGAACACGGTATTATTTATCTCGACGAGTTCGACAAAATTGCGCGCAAGTCCGGCGAAAACAATTCGATAACCGCAGACCCCGGGCATGAAGGCGTTCAACAAGGTTTGCTCAAAATGTTGGAAGGCAGTTTCGTCGAATTCACCGAGCGCGGGCAACGCAAACATCCCGAAGCCCCGACGATTAAAGTCAACACGAAAAATATTTTGTTCATTGTCGGCGGTGCGTTTGTCGGCATTGAAAAAATCGTTGAGCAACGAGTTAAAAAAGGCGACGCGGCTATCGGTTTCGGCTCCGAAGTTCCGTCGAAGGAAGACACCGACAAAAAATTCAACGAACTGATTCACCAGGTGCGCCCCGAAGATTTGATGAAGTACGGAATTATTCCGGAGATAATCGGTCGCCTGCCGGTTATTTGCACGCTGGAAACTTTGGACGAAGACGCGCTGTTGAGAATTCTCACAGAGCCGAAAAATGCGCCCGTCAAGCAGTACGAAAAACTTTTGGCGATGGATAACGTCAAACTCGAATTTGAGGAAGACGCATTAAGAGCCGTCGCGAAAATGGCAATCGAACGCAAAACCGGTGCCCGTTCGCTCAAAGGCATAATCGAAGATGTCATGCTTGAAGTCATGTTCGACATTCCGAAAACGAACGAACCGCGCCGCGTCGTGATAACCGAAGCTTGCATTAAAGGCGAAGAGCAACCGAAAATTTTCCCGCTCGAAGACGAAATTAATTTGTCGAAGGAATCGGCTTAAATGGCGGACGAAATTCAATCGATTGACTTCGCGATTGTCGGCGGCTCCGGCACGCTGTCGAGTGACTTCCCGAAAAATTTCGCGGACGTGGAGATTTTGGCGGAAGATTTATTTTTCGACACGCCTTACGGAAAAAGTCCCGCGTTCAGACTTTGCAACGTTGACGGGAAAAATTTTCTGACTTGCAAAATGCACGGCTGGCGAAGCGGCACAACCCGCGCAGATTCTTCGCGACAAATTTTCTGGACGTTCCGCGAACTCGGCGTCAAAAAAATTTTTTCCGAAGGCGGCGTCGGTTCCGTAAATCGCCTGCTCAATCCGCGAGATTTACTCGTCCCCGATGATTATCTTGATTTGTCGACGCGTAAAGATGTGCAACTTGACGGGCGGTATCTGCTGATTATGCGCGACGCGTTGTGTCCCGAACTGCGCACGAAACTTTTGGAGTCGGCGAAAAAATTTTTTGACGGACGAATTTTCGATCGCGGGATTTACGCCGTGACGGACGGGCGACACTTTGAAAGTCCCGCAGAAATTTCCATGCTTAAAGGCAATGCGGACATTGTCGGGCAAAGTCTCGCGCCGGAAGTTTATTTGGCGCGGGAAATCGGCGCGTGTTATGCAAATTTGTCGTTCGTCGTCAATTACGGCGAAGGGCTCAAACTTTGGTCGCATGAAGTCATGAAAGATATTTTCTTCGACGACGCCGAGTTGATTGGAAAAATTTTACTCGACGCGTTGAAAAATCTTGACGTTGCGCAAAATTGTCAATGCCGCTCCCTTCGCAAGGAAACTTTACTTAAAGAAATTTACGACGCGGAATAATTTTTCATGACAAAAAATTTTCCACAGCCTGCGCGGGTTGTGGAAATTTTTTTTTGCGTGTTGTAGAATAGCCGAAAATTTTTTTCCGGAGGCAGCATTACATTGCATGAAATTGATTTGACCGCGAAGGTTAAAAATATTATCCGCTTTACCTTGCCGACGCTGATTCTGATTGCCGCGATTATCGGTTACGCGGAATTTCGTTATTGGCACAGGAGCGAAACAATTCGCCTCGACGATGCAAAAATTTCCGGCACGATGGTTTCCGTGCGCGTCTTGACCAACGGCAAAGTCAAAGAACTTTTGTTCGACGACGGTGCGCAGGTTCAAGCCGGCGACGTAATTGCGCGTCTGGAAGTCAGCATCACCGACGAAGAAATTAAACAGCTTGAAAACACCGTGCAGCTTGCGAAAGATCGTTACGCGGAATTGCAGGGCGGGCAGATGGTTAAAGTTGCCGTTCAGCGCGAACGAGTGACTTACAGGCAAGTTGAGCAGGCACCACGCGGCGGCGGTTCGTCCGGAAATTTGGCGAAACTTGAGGAGCGAGCCAATCGCATGGCTGAACTTTTCGAGATGGGCGCAGTCAGTGCCGTTCAACGCGACGCCGCACGTCGAGCCTATGAAAGCGCGCTTGCCGAATCTTCGCCGTCTTCGTCCGGATATTCTTCCGAGCCCGTTGTCGAATATTATACCGAATACGTCGACGAATTCCGCCCGACGCCGCCCGAAATTTTGGCGGGGGCCGAACAGGCGATTAAACAAGCCGAATTGTCTTTGAACGTTGCCCGACAGGAAGCACGCGAGACAGACGTTATCGCGCCCGTCAGCGGTGCAATTTATTACGGCGTCGAATCCGAAACGGATTTGTCGGCGGGCGATTTCGTTGCGCGAATCGGCGACAATCGCGAGCTTTGGGTTGAAGCCGTGGTCACCGAAGAAATTTTCGACAAAATTTCTTTGGGCAAATTTGCGACCGTCACGATTGACGGAAAAGAATTTTTCGGCACGGTCATGGAAAAACTTAAACCGAACGTCACTGCGGCGACCGACGACGACGAGGACGCAAAAGAGCCTCTGGAGTTGCCCGAAATTCCGGACACGACGAATAAACAACCCGCGCCGTTGATTGGCGAAAATCCTTCACAGCCGCCTGAAAATTCTTCGACGCCCGAACAACCGACGCCCGAAGAAAATTCCGCATCGCCGACGACGCAAGCTCCACCCGCAGAAAATCCCGCGCCCGAAAATCAAGCGGCACAATCGACGGAAAATCAACCTACAGAAAATCAACAACCGACTGAAAATCAGTCCGCCGAAAATTCTACGCCGGAAAATAAAACTGCCGAAAATAAGCCGCCCGAATTGCCGAAAATTCCCGCTGCCGAAACTCAAGCCAAGCCCAACGACAAATTTATTATAAAAATTTCGTTGCCCGTTGACCGCGAAATTGACTTCAAGCCCGGCACCGCCGTCACTGTCGAAATAAAATTGTAGGGACTAGGGATTAGGGACTAGGGACTAGTTCACTAAATCCTACTAGTCCCCAGTCCCCAGTCCCTATAAAAAAGGATTTATTATGCGCCGCGTAGAATATTACCGCGCATTTTGTTTTGGGAGGTTTATAAATCATGCAAGGCTTGTTTCACCAAAAATGTTTGACGTGGCGCTTCGGCGCCTGAAAAAATTTTTTTCACGCACCCAAACGAACGCAAACTTTTTTTATCGGAGGTTTTAAAATGGACTTCTCAACGTACTTGAAAAAATATCCGTCACCGTCGGGACGCTTCGGACGTTTCGGCGGCGCGTATCTGCCCGAACAACTCGTGCCCGCAATGGAAGAAATTACGCAGGCTTACTTGACAATTTGCCACTCGTCGCAGTTCATCAACGAACTTCGCCGAATTCGCCGCGAATTTCAGGGACGCCCGACGCCCGTTTATCACTGCGAAACGCTCAGCCGCAAACTCGGCAACTGTCAAATTTATCTCAAGCGCGAAGATTTGAACCACAGCGGCGCGCACAAACTCAATC
>CAMUZL010000082.1 GCA_947165185.1 uncultured Selenomonadales bacterium | reverse complement strand
TTTTAGCAGGAAACTATGAGTTTTTCATCTGTTGCACTTAGATTGTACATTCGAGAGTGTAAAGGAGCTTTTTATTTTTGCATGCAATACTCGAATAAAATAATACTTCTGTCATCTATTTTTTGATTATTATTTTCCAATGCCACTCTGAATATGTCAGGTCTACAACAGTAACGCAACAGATTATGCTTTGAAATAAGCTTTTCATAATTTACAGATTGTGAAAGATAGGTTTTTAAATCCTTATGAGTTTTGTGCGATAAATTGAATTGTTCGCACAAATTTTTGCAATCCAATATATACGATAATTCATCTTCAAAATTTTTGTTCTGAATCAGCAGAAAAACCCTTCCGTCACAAATTCCCTTTAACATTTTTACATTGTGAATTAGGGTACTGAAATTCGAGGCTTCCACGCAATCCGTATCCAATATGCAAAAAATTTTACTCCTCTTACTTGCTAAAAGGCTGTCTGACGTCGAAAGCTTGTCTTGCATTAACCTATATTCTTTAAAACGACCGAGTTGTATAAAATCGCTTTGATTTAAAAACTCAAAGAATCTTTTTTCGATTTTTCCTTCACCAATATATAAAGCATTACCTTGCCTCTTTTTACCTAAAGGAGGTTTTTTAGACATGAATGTTTTCCTCCAAAATTCCATCCAAAACGCTATAATCAGGCAATACACCAAAATAATCATTTTCGTAATGTGTTCGGAGGTCTCTTATATTTTTACGAAAAACTTTAGACGGATATACTACTTCGTTAAAACCTTCATCATTGCGCCTGAAAAAAAGAAATGTAGTTATAGGTGCGTTCAAATCTAAAAGTTCCGTATTGTGCGTCGTAAAAAAAACTTGACTGTCCGGAAGCTTTCTGGAAAAAGCCTGATATATGAAGTATGCTTCGAGCTCAGAGTGCATGTGCGAAAGACGTTCATCAAAATAAAAGAAAAAAGAATTTCTCTTGCTTAATGTATCGAATGCGGAAAGAAAATCTATAGCTTCACGCGTTCCATGAGAAAGCCTTTCATCGCAATGACTAAGATCACCTTCAGGAACGGTAACAGATTCATTATTATTAAAAATAATCAAGTATGACTTTGTTGCAGGAGTTTTAGTGTCTTCGCCCACAGCAATTAAGCGGTTTACAGTTGCAACAGAATTATCGATTTTCGGAAGTAAATCATTGATAAGTTTAAAATTTAATTCACCGAGATATGTCGAAGAGTTGAGTGGTCGCTCTGAAAAACTAAACAAAAACCCAATTTTAAGGCGCAAATCTATTAATTCTTTCTCTGAAGAAAAAGCATATGATTTATAACCAATATTAAACAGAGTTTTTCCGCGTTTATAGGTTGTAATCGGGTCATTTGATTTTAATTTTTCTCGCAACGTCTGTATGTCATAATATTTATAGATTCTTTGCTTGTAAACTTCCTCTGACCATAGACCATTGTTGCGAAAACAAACTCGCAACAAATATGCTTTGCCATCAACAACAAATTCTACCTCTAAATTTGAATCTTCATCACGGTCGTATATTGCAGAAGAAAAATCAAAAGAATTGTTACTTAAGTCATTGCCGTAAATAAAATTAAAAATCAAGCAAAGTAATTTGCCAAAAGTTGTTTTACCAGAAGCGTTTGCTCCCATAATTATAAGATTCTTTCTAACTCTAATATTCGACCCAATAAAAAGTTTGTCATTCTCTGAAAGAAAGTGATTACTCTTACGGTCATACGTAAAGTCTACTTCAAAATTCTTGAACATAAAAAGATTGTTGCAAGCTACCCGTAAAATAATCATCTTAATTCACCTTCCTTCAGAAAGTTAATCAGGCTAAAATTTTTTCGTACATTCAAGCTCATATAAAAGTTATTTTATCACACGCTTGAATAGCAGGCAAGTATTATCATTTAAATTCTCAAAGCAATAATCATATCTTTATCCGCCTTCGGCTGATGGCGGAATCGGAAAGCATATCGAATGGTGGAATTGACATGTGGAACGTCTTTATGCTCGCCGCAACTGACCCGCTCGGCAATTCGGTTGCCATAGGCGGAAATGAAGTCACAATCGCCGCATTCAGCAAAGACGGGAAGCGCATCTCACGAAAAATTAAACTCGAAGAAACTCCGCCGTGTCTGTTGGTCGCTATAGATGATTTGCTCAAATGGCTCGCGGATGAACAAAGAAATTCGACATAAAAAAAGTAACCTCTCCGTCTTTGGAGAGGCTTTTTTTATTTGTCTGCACCGTGTCTGCAAACCGATATTTTTTCAGCGAGAATCACTTAAGCACGGTTAAGGCGAAAAATCGCTTTATTTCGCACCGTCACGCTAATCTCAAAACCCAGTTAAGAACGGTTAATTCGGTTGGAATTATTTACGGCAATAAATTTTTTTCGACAATCAATCGCTCAATCGTGTCAAGAACTTGTTGCGGGAAAATTTTTTTCTGGCACTCAAATTCTCGCGGCGTGCCGTCATAACGTTGACAAATCCCGTCCAAAAATTTTTCGACGCGAATATCCGCCAAACACCCGTTGCAGACATTTCGATTCGTGACGCGCCACGGCGTATGAAATTCAAACCAATCTTTTGAAAAGCCGCAAATCATCACGACGGGACAATTCACCGCGTCCGCAAGCCACGCAAGCCCGCTCGACAAGCCGACAAAAAATTTCGCGTGGTAAAGCATGTTCGCCCGCTCCATGATCGAAAAATCGCCCGTGAAATCTTCGGCACCTTCGGGCTTGCGAATCGTCAAACCACGCGAAGTTTCCTGCGCGTTCTTGTCGATGCAAAAAACTCTGTAGCCCAAAGTTTTCAGGTAATCGACGACGATGTCCCAGCCGTTCGGGTAAAGCCAACCTTTTTGCGTGATTGATGCCTGCACGCCGATACAAACATACGGCTCGTCGGTGACGGGCGGCGCAGTCGGTTTGAAAAATTTTTCGGGCTTGAAGTGTTCGACGCCGAAAATCGCGCCAAACACTTCCGAAATGCTTCCGTCGCGGGCGTCAATCGGATTTATCGGGACGTTGCTGCGAATGAAATTCGGGCTGTACGTCGCGTAATATTCATAATCCGCCGCGTCGACCAAATTAATTTCGGGGTAGACGTGCGCGGCAAATTCGCGAAGATATTTCGGCAGACGGAGTGAAACTTTGCAACGGTGACGGCGGCGAAGTTCGTCGACGGCGGGCAAAAATGCAAGATTGTCGCCGAGAGCTTTCGACAGCGAATTAATCAGCACGGGTTGATTTTCCAAGTCCAGGGCGTGAGCAAAAATTTTTTCGCCGTCCAAAAAAACTTCGACATGCCAGCGGATAAAATATTTTTCGACGGAAACAATTCGCACCTCGGAAACTTTTGCGTCGACAAAAATTTGTCCGCCGACTTCGCCGATTTTCACGCGGAAATTTCCTTTGGGCACGTCAAGCCGCAGACCGAAATTAAAATCGAGCCGCAAGCCGTCAATGCCCGTTTCGCCCGCAATCGGCGCGTTTAAACCTTCGTCGCAATTCGGGTGACAGCCGACAATTTCCTTGCGCAAAAAATTTTGGATTCGCTCAATGTTCATGAACGCCGGCGGATTGAATTCGTCGGGCGGAAATTTCAGCGTCTTTGCCTGCGGAAAATTTTGCAGATAATCGCGCACATCACGGGCACAAAAAAAATAAGTCTTCATTTCAAATTCCTCACTTGCGCAAAAAAAAATTGTCCACACGGAACATTTTAAAGCACGTCGATAAATTTATGCATCTGTGGAATGACGCGGACATTTTCCAGACGACGCAGGGCGTCCGCTTGCCACGAAAGAATTTTTCCCGCAGGAGCCGCGCTCACCCCGTTGGCGGGCGTGACGGGTTGCAGGATGGTAAAAATTTTTTTGTCGACAGCGGCAACCAAATCAATCGCCGAAATAAATTCTGTATCAGTAGTTTCGCCGGTCACGACGATTTTCACGCACAAATCTTTTTTGCTGGCAACGCGCAGAAATTTTTCGTGGACGCCGAAAAGATTTTTCCCGACAACGTGCGGCAATTTTATATCCATGCTGACGAAATCAATTGTGTCGAAAATTTTTTCAAACTCGTCGGGAAGTGTGCCGTTCGTCTCCAGAAAAATTTTCGCGTTGAAATTTTTCGTAAGCGCGGCAACGTCGCGGATAAATTCCCAATGCAACAGCGGTTCCCCGCCGGTGAAACTTATCGAATGCGTCGGTACTTCGTCATAAAAATTTTTTATCCGTTCGGCAACCTGCGCGGCGTCGAGCGGATTTTTTTCGTTGCGGAAAGTCATCGCGCCGGCTGAAGTTTCCACGCGACAAAATTCCGTGCGATTAAATTCCGTGTCGCAAAAGTTGCAGTTCAGGTTACAGCCCGCCAAACGCACGAAAACTTGTCGACAGCCGAGAAATTTTCCTTCGCCCTGCGCGGACGAAAAAATTTCGATAACGTTGGCATTACTCATAATAAGTCACGCAGGAATTCGGCGTCTCTTGAACTTTTATGGCAAAAAGTTTCGTTGAGTCGGAAAAAATTTCTGACGCCGCCAGCTTACGAAAAATTTGCCGCGCAATATTTTCAGCCGTGGGATTTTCCGCCGAAAAAGTTTCCAGTTCGTTCAAAAATCTGTGGTCGAATTCGTCAAGAACTTTGTTGAGTTCCGCCTTGAGAATTTTAAAATCAATCAACATGCCGAGCGAATCAAGATTTTCGCCGCGAACAATCGCCTCGATAATCCAGTTGTGCCCGTGCAGGCGCGAACATTTTCCGTTATAGCCGCTAATAAAATGGGCAGCTTCGAAAGCCGCCCGAACTGATATTTCGTACAAAATTTTTTTCCTCCGTCAATCAAGAATGTAAATGTCAATGTGTTGGCGTCCCCATTGGTAGCACTCTTCGACGCTGTCAAAAGCAATGTCGATTATGTTTCCGACAATCGCGCCGCCCACGTCATCGGCAACCGCGTAGCCGTAACCGGGAATGTAAACTCGCGTGCCGAGCGGAATGAAATTCGGATCCACCGCGATAACGCCGCGTTGGCAGAAATTTCCGCGTGCCGTGTAATTGCTCATGCCGTCTTCAAAACGACTGTAAGCCGTCGCCTCGACGCGCACGACTCTGCTGAATTCGGGAATGTCTCCTGAATCTTCGTCGCCGTAATTTTCTTCGGGTTCGACGATATTTTCAACGTCATAAGCTCCGCCTTCGCCGGCAAGAAAATCGTTCAACGAAAAATTATAAATGTCAATCTCGTCGTAAGCCGCCGCCCGCAAAACTTTGTAAGTAATCGCTCCGCAAACGCCGTCCGCTTCCAAACCGAGAGCCGATTGAAAATCTTTTATCGCCTGAACCGTCGACGAACCGTAATGCCCGTCCGCCTTGCCTTGCAAAAGACACTGCGCGATTAAATAGGTTTGAATTTCTTTGACATCGTCGCCTCTGTCGCCGTATTTGAGAGCCGCCGCAGAGCACACGTTAAAATAACTCACGGCGCAAATCAGAATCAGCGTCGCCAAAATTCGCCCCAACTTCATTGTCGTCACCTCTAACATAAATTTAATTTTCGGCGATTATATCAGCCGAGCCTGAAAAACTTATGGCAACGAAAAATTTTTTTGCCCGTTGGCGCGTTAAAATCTTGAGGCAAAACCAAAAAGTAATTTGCGCTTGCAAAAATTTTTAATGCCGAATACAATCTGACCGATAAATCTTTTGGCGGTTTTAATTTTTGATGCTACCTGAGAAAGTCGAGGCGAAATTTCCGTGCGGATGTATGACATAATCGACAAGAAAAAACTTGCGGGAAGTTTGACGGACGAAGAAATTAATTTTGTCGTGAAAAATTTCGTCGACGGCAAAATTCCCGATTATCAAATGTCGGCGTTGCTCATGGCGATTTGGTTCAACGGGCTTGACGAACGCGAACTTACGGCTTTGACGACGGCAATGGTGCATTCGGGCGACATGATTGATCTGTCGGCGATTCGCGGCAAAAAAGTCGACAAACATTCGACGGGCGGCGTCGGCGACAAAACGACGTTGATTGTTGCGCCGATTGTCGCGGCGTGCGGCGGCAAAGTCGCCAAGATGAGCGGGCGCGCTCTCGGGCACACGGGCGGCACCGTCGACAAACTCGAATCAATTCCCGGTTATCGCACGGAACTTTCCCGTCAAGAATTTTTCGACACAGTCAACAGTTGCGGCTTGAGTTTAATCGGGCAGAGCGGCAACCTTGCGCCCGCAGACAAAAAAATTTACGCCCTGCGCGACGTGACGGCGACGGTCGACAGCCTTCCGCTTATCGCCTCGTCAATCATGAGCAAAAAACTTGCGGCGGGCAGTGACTGCATTTTGTTGGACGTGAAGACCGGCAGCGGCGCGTTCATGAAAAATTTGGACGACGCGATTAAACTTGCCGAAACGATGGTTGCAATCGGCGAAAACGCGGGTCGACGGACTGTCGCGCTGATAACCGACATGGACACGCCGCTCGGATTCGGTATCGGAAATTCAATCGAAGTCGCCGAATCAATGGACGTGCTCAAAAATCGCGGCGCGGACGACTTGACGAAAATTTCTTTGGAATTGGCGGCGAACATGCTTTATCTCGTCGACAAAGGCACGCTCGAAGATTGTCGCAAGCTCGCCGAAAAATCTGTCGCTGACGGTTCCGCCTTTGAAACTTTTTGCAAAATGGTTAAAGCGCAAGGCGGCGACGATTCTGTTTTGCGCGATTATGACAAGTTCCCGAAAGCTCCCTGCGCGTGCGAAATTCTTGCCGATAACGACGGCTTTGTCGCGAAGATGAACGCCGAATTGCTCGGAAAAATTTCCGTGATGCTCGGTGCGGGTCGCGAAACCAAAGACAGCCCGATTGATTATTCGGCGGGAATTATTCTGCGGAAAAAATTCGGCGACGAAGTTCACGCGGGCGAAAGTCTTGCGACGCTTTATTGTTCGAACGAAAAACTTTTTGACGCGGCGGAAAAAAATTTCCGTGCGGCGGTCGAAGTCGGCGAAAAACCCGAAACTCGCCCTTTGATTTTTGCTCGCGTAGAATTCGGGCGCGTCGAAAGATTTTGAGGTAACAGCAATGGCCGTTATCGTCAACGTAATCGGTTTGATAATTTTTCTGGCAATCGCCGTGTTGTTTTCGCAAAATCGGCGGGCGATTAACAAAGTCACCGTCGCGAAACTTTTCGCGCTGAATATTTTCGTCGGCTGGTTTTTGACTTCGTTCACAATCGGGCGCGAAATAATTGTCGCCATTGCGGACGCGTTTGTTGCCGTTATCGGTATCGCGCATGAAGGCGTTGCGTTCGCTCTGCCGAACTGGGTCAACGTCCCGCAGATGAATTTCATCACCGCCGCGCTGTTGCCGCTACTGATGATTGTGCCGCTGTTTGACATCTTGAATTACGTCGGAATTATGCCGTTCGTGATAAAATGGATTGGACGCGGTTTGAGTTATTTGACGGGCGCGCCGAAGTTTGAATCGTTTTACGCAGTTGAAATGGTCGTGCTCGGAAATCCGGACGTGGAAGCGGTTTCGGCTCCGCAACTGAAAAAAATTTCCGCACAACGTTGCGTAACGGTGGCGATAATGTCAATGAGTTGCGTTTCGGCGGCAATGATTGGAGCTTACACGCAGATGATGCCCGCTGAATTTGTTTTAACCGCAATTCCGCTCAACGTCGTCAACGCGCTGATGGTCGCGCACATTTTGTACCCCGTCGAAGTTTCGCCGAAAGAGGACGACGAAATTTTTGCCGTCAAAGCCGACGAAAAAAAATTGCCGTTCTTCAACTTCCTGGGCAACTCAATCCTCGGCGCGGGCAAATTGGTTTTTATCGTGACGTGCATGGTTATCGCGTTCGTGTCGCTTGCGAAATTGATTAACGCGGGACTTGCGCTGATAAATCCCGCCTTCAGTTTGGAAGCGGCTTTGGGGCTGGTAATGTTCCCGTTCGCGTGGCTGTTGACGCCCGAAATGGCGGAAGCGTTTCAGCTGGCTGAATTCATGGGCACGAAACTTGTCACAAATGAATTCGTCGTGATGTTGCAAGCTCAACCTATGATTGAAAATTTCAGCCGACACATGCAATGCGTGTTGACGGTTTTCGTAACGAGCTTTGCTAATTTGGGCACTGTCGGGATTTTGCTCGGAACTTTAAGCGGAATTGTTGACGCTGAAAAAAATGAGCTGATTTCCCGTAATGTTAAATATATGATTCTTTCCGGCATTTTGGTTTCACTTATGAGCGCGGGCATTGCAGGAATGTTCACGCGTTGAAAACTACAAGCTACAAGCTCAAAGCTTAAAGCTTAAAGCTCAAAGCTCAAAGCTCAAAGCTGAAAAATTTTTTGAGGAGATGGCTTCGTTATGATGAGATCGCTTTGGTCGGCGGCGTCGGGCATGAAGGCGCAGCAGACGAATATGGACGTTGTGGCGCACAACATCGCCAACGTCAACACTTACGGCAACAAAAAAGTTCGCGCAGAATTTCAAGACTTGCTGTATCAAACTTTGCGCGATGCGGGCGGCGCGTCGGGCAACGGCACGCAATATCCGCAGGGCTTGCAAGTCGGCTTGGGCGTTCGCGTTTCCGCCACGCACAGAGTTTTCACGCAAGGTCCGTTGCAGACAACCGACAATCCCAACGACGTTGGCATTCAGGGCGAAGGATTTTTCCAAATTCAAATGCCGGACGGAACGACGGCTTACACTCGCGACGGCTCGTTTAAGCTTGACTCGAACAGACGGCTTGTCACCAGCGACGGCTATTTACTTTTGCCGAATATCACGCTCGACGAAAACGCCACGATTGACAGCGTAGTTATCAGCTCGGACGGCCGCGTTTCCGACACACCGGCGGGCGGCACGCAAACCGAAATCGGGCAGATAAATCTTGTGCGTTTCATCAACCCCGAAGGTCTTTACGCTTACGG
>CAMUZL010000081.1 GCA_947165185.1 uncultured Selenomonadales bacterium | reverse complement strand
AAATCACGAAAATTATCGGCAGGGCAACGAACATCATCAGCGCGGCAAAGGCGACCAAAACCAACGTCACGGCAACTTTAACCAGTTTGTTTCCGCCAAGCCATTCGCGCAAAATCCAACTCGTCGCACGCGAAAAAATTCCGCCGCTGTCGACGTGAACGAACGTCCGCCGCGTGCTGAAGTCGTAATCGTAACGGCGTCTGTCGCGAAAATCTTCCCGTTGCGACTGCCCGTCAATAGATCCGACGTCAATGGTTTCGCCGTCAAAAAAATGTTTTTCGGTTCGCGTCAAGTCCCGAACGTTGCCTTCCGTGTTTTCGTAGCCGCAAAATGTGCATTTGAGCGAATTGCCCAGCTCTTTGCCGCACCGACGACATTGCATTTAAATCAACCTCCCAAAAATTTTTTGATTCCGTCGCGCAGTGAAGTTTGCGGCGACCAATTCGGCAAAAATCTCGGCGTGCCCCGAAAGTTCGTCGAAATGTATCGTCCGCTCCACTTGATTGAAAGTTTTTTGCCTGCAACGTCCTCAAAAGTTTTAACAACTTCGCCCAAAGTCACGGGACGCGCCAAGCCGACAGAATACGCGCCGCAGTAATCGTACTTGTTCGCCGCCAAAATTTTTTTCGCCGCAATGAACGATTCGACCGCGTCATCAATGTAAATCAAGTCAATCAACTGACCGCTGTGCGACAGATGTAACGTTTCGCCCGTCGAAAAACTTTCGCGCATGAGTCCCAACAGTCGCCGACTTTTATCGTCCGCGCCGTAAGTGTCCGACAGCCGCAAGCCGATACATTTCAGCCCGAAATTCGTCGCGTAAAAGTTGACGATACCCTCGAAACAATCTTTCGTCGCCGCGTACAGGTTGACGGGGCTCAAGTTGTCGTCAATCGATTGCTCGAACGTGCCCGCGTTGACGAAATTCCAAACGTTGTTCGCCGCCATTGCGTCAAGAAGCTCCGTGCCGAACGTGATATTTGATTGAATCAATTTTTGAATGTCCTCGAATCGGTGCGCGGTGATAAAATTCGTCGCCAAGTGAAATACAACGTCGGGTCTGCCGCCGCCGTCAACGCAAATGTCCGTAACAATGTCCAGCACGGTATTTTCGCCGTCGTGAACGTGGAATTTTACTTTGCCGCGCAGATTTTCGCTCAGCTCGTGAACTTTCGACGTGGGACGAACAATCGCGTGGACTTCGTGCCCGTCGTTGACAAGCCGCTCGCCCAAATGGTGCCCGATAAAGCCGGTTATGCCCGTCATCAAAATTTTCATGGTGAATCCTCCTTTCAGCAGAAAACTTTTTGCTTGTCCGCCGTGAAATATTTAAACGGCGGAAGTTCCAATTTGCAATTTGTCAGCGCGTCCGTCAGTGCCGACAAAACTTTTTCCAGCTGCAAAATATTTTCGTCGCGATAATTTAATTCCTGCGCGTGTGCCAGCCGATTTTTCGCGCCGGCGATTGTTTTTGTCAAAGCTCTGCGAAAGTCGTCTTCGGTTTTTATGAAAAATTTTTTGTCCCACTCGACTTTCAAAAAATTTGCCCAGCAAATCGAAAAAACACTGCCGACTTTTTCCCAATTCGACGCCTGTTGTTTGTGGAAACGAAACATGCTTAACGGCTCGGCAAGCCAAATTAAATTTCCCCGCGACAAAACTTGCAACCACGTCGAAACATCAATCAGCGGATAAAATCCCCGTTCGTTCGCCGTGCGGCATAAATCGTTGTCGCGCAGACAATTTTTGCGAATCAGCGGCGTTGTCGGCTCGCCAATGTCGTTTTTGCCCGTGAACAAAATATTTCTGCCCGCAACAACGCCCGGTTGAAAAAAATTTTTGTCCAACGTGCCCGGCATCGTGTCGGTGATTTTTCCGTCGGCGTCAATCACGTGCCGAACGCTCGTCACAATCGAAACGTCGGGGCGGCGTCGCATAATTTCGACCATTTTTTCAAGCTTCGTCGGATAAAATTTGTCGTCGTCCATCAGCCAGTTGACGAATTCGGCTTTCGGATTGTTGTAACTGCGCGCAAAATTCCAGTTGTCGCTTGCGTTGAAATTTTTGTGACGAAAATATTTTATGCGGGCGTCGCGGGCAAGATAATCCTGCATGAAATTTTCGGTGGCGTCGTCCGTCGAATTGTCGCTGACGAAAACTTCAATGTTGCGATAAGTTTGGCTCAACGCGCTGTCGAGAGCCTCGCGGAAATATTTCGGGCGATTGAACGTCGGAATAATCACGCTCACCAACGGAAATAAATCTGCAGAATATTCGTCCAGAAATTTTTGACGGGCGGCTTCGTCAATCTGAAATTCTTCGCCGCGAATCGAAATCCACGGGCGATTTTGTTTCGGCACGAAAACTTTGTAACCTGCGCGGCGGAATTCGACGCAATGAGCCTGCGCGCCGAAAAAATTATCCGTGAAATCAATTCGCCAAGGTAAATCTTTTTGCGTCGCGATAAAAAATCCGTCGACCGCGTCCACTTCGCCCGAAAAATTTTCGTCCGTGCGCTTGTACGAAGTCAAAGAAATTCCGTTCGTTGAAAGTTCAATCGCGCCTGAAGTTCCGACCAAACCTGTTTGCTCGTCCGAAAAAACTTTTAGCAGTTCCGCCAAAAAATTTTCGTTCGTGATTGTCGCCCGCTCGTCAATGTAGATTTTATATTTCGCGTCGCTTGATTGCCGAGCCGTCTCGTAAGCGAAAAATTTTTCGTCGCCGGTGACGGGTTGCACTTCGACCGAAAAATTTTCGGGCACGTAAACTTTTTCGAGTGATGCCGCCAATTCCGCGAAAAAGTTTTCGTCCGTCACGTGTACGATTATTTCAAGCTTGCGCTCGTCCAAAGTCAATCACCCCGCGAAGTTTTTCAACGTAAAGCGCACGAAATTTTTCAAACGCGCCCAAACCGTCAGCCGAAACGCGAACATTGTAACCGAGCGCGACTAATCGATTTTTCCACGTGTCGGAAATGTCTTTCGCCAAATGCACGCCGCCGTTAAAAAGCATCGGTGCCAACAAAATTTTTTCCGTGCGGAAATTTTTCAGCCGCGCAACAACGTCGTCGAAATTCGGCGTGTCTGTCGGTTCCAATACGCCAATTAAAATTTCGTCGCTCAGCCGCTGAAAATTTTCGTAAACGGGATTGTGTCTGTGCGGGGAGCCGTGCCCGATTAAAATCAAAATTTCGTCGTCCGCGTGCGTGAAACATTCCGAAATCGTCGCGAAAACTTTTTTTTCAAACGGCGTCGAACAATCGTTGCTCAACAGCGGCGAAATTATTTCAACGTCATTCGCCGCGCAGATTTTGATTTTGTTGTCGAACTCTTCGCCCGCCGTCAAATGCGTCGGCAAGACGAAAATTTTTCGGTAACCTTCGCCGCGAAGTTTCAAAATTGCCGCGTCGACCGTCGGGACGAAAATATTTCTGCGTGCAAGTTTGCGAATCATGAAATTCGACGTGAACGCTTGACGAACTTCAAACGCGGGGAACGTCGCCGAAATTTCGGCCGCAAGTTTGTCGAAAATTTTTTCGCGAATCGAATCGTCTGCAGAGCCGAAACTTGCCAAAATTATCGCGCCGTCAATCGCACGCAACTTTTTCGACCTCCGCCGCAATTTTGTTGCAAATTCGGTTGAGCTGATTTTTGTCGGGGCCTTCAGCCATAACGCGAATCAACGGCTCAGTTCCCGAAGGACGCACCAAAATTCTGCCCGTCGCGCCGAGTTCCGCTTCGCCTTCGGCAATCGCAAGTTTAACCGCGTCGGAATTTTCGGCCGCCGATTTGTCTTTGACGCGAACATTCAGCAAAACTTGCGGGTAAGTCGTCATCAGCGCGTTTAATTTGCTCGCCGTCGAATTTGATTTTTTCATTGCGGTCAAAACTTGCAACGCGGTAATCAAGCCGTCGCCCGTCGTCGAATAGTCGGAAAAAATTATGTGCCCCGATTGTTCGCCGCCGAGTTTATGATTTTTTGCGCGCATGTTTTCCAAAACGTATCTGTCGCCGACAGCCGTTATTTCGTATGACAAATTCATCTCCGCCAACGCCTGACGAAAACCGATATTCGACATTACGGTTGTGACGACGGTTTTGTCGGGGAGCGCGCCAACGTCCTGCATCAATTTCGCGCAGATAATCATGATGTGATCGCCGTCGATAATTTCGCCGCGTTCGTCGACGCAAAGGCACCTGTCCGCGTCACCGTCATGCGCAATTCCAATGTCGGCGGAAAATTTTTTGACTTCTTCACGCAAATTTTCCAAATGCGTGGAGCCGCAACCGTCGTTGATGTTAATTCCGTTCGGTTTGTCGCCAATCAAAATCAATTCCGCGCCGAGCCGTTCCAAAACCGTCGGCATTGCTTTAAATGCGGCACCGTTGGCGCAGTCCAAAATAATTTTCATGCCGTCGAAGCGTTCCGAAGTCGTGCTCATCACGAAGCTGATATAATCTTCCAAAAGATTTTGCCGCCGCTCAATGTGCCCGACTTCTTCGCCCGTCGGACGATGAAAATTTTTGCCGTGTTCAATGTCGCGAACTATTTTTTCGATTTCGTCTTCGACCTTGTCGGGCAATTTGTAACCGTCGCCGCCGAAAAATTTAATTCCGTTGTCGTGAAAGGGATTATGTGACGCGCTGATAACAATTCCGGCCGCCGCGTGCAATTTTCGCGCAAGATAAGCGACCGCAGGCGTGGGAACGACGCCCGCCAAAATCGCGTTGCCGCCCGCCGAACAAATTCCCGCAACCAAAGCCGATTCAAGCATCTCGCCGGAAATTCGCGTGTCGCGCCCGATTAAAATTTGCGGCGTGCCTTCGGAATGTTGCCCGAAAAAAATTGTCGCCGCCCGTCCCAATCTGTATGCCAATTCGGGTTGCAACTGAGTATTTGCCTCGCCGCGCACGCCGTCCGTCCCGAACAATCTTGCCATCAAATTCGCCTCCAAAGATATTTTTGCGGCAGATTATATCATACGCGCCGAAAAAATTCGCCCGAAAATCTTCACGGCAACTTTTTCTTGCGAAGAAAACTTTCAAGCGATAAAATTATTCCGAAAAAAATTTACGGAGGTTTTCAACATGAAAATTCTTTTTGTATGCAGCGGAAACACGGGACGTTCACCGATGGCGGAATTCGTCATGCGGAAATTGGTTAAGGACGCGGGCTTGAGCGAAAAAATTTCCGTTGCGAGTGCCGCGAGCAAACCGACCGACGGCGGAATTCTTCACCAGGGCATTGCCGCCAAACTTCGCATGGAAAATATTCCGTTCGAGTCACATTTTGCGCGCACAATCACCAAAGCCGACTACGACGCGAGCGATTTGATTGTCTGCATGGACGAAAAAAGTTTAAACGAAGTCAAAAATTTAATCGGCGACGACAAAAAACTTTCCAAACTGCTCGACAAAGATATTCCGTGGGACAAAAACGTTTTCAGGACGACTTACACGGACATTTTTAGCGGCTGCGAAGCTCTGTTGAAAAAAATCGGAGGTTAAACGATGGACGCAAAAATTATTCGCGGAATGCTTTTGGGTTTGGCGACGTGCGACGCGTTGGGCGTTCCCGTCGAATTCGAGTGGCGCGGCAATTTGAAAGAGCGTCCCGTAACGGAAATGCGCGCCTTCGGAACTTGGCGGCAGCCGGCGGGCACGTGGTCTGACGACACAAGTTTGACCGTTGCCACAATGGACAGCATTTCGCGCAAAAAGCGAATCGATTACAATGACATTGCGGAAAATTTTTTGAGCTGGTACGAACGCGGCGAATTCACGGCGAACGATGAGCTTTTTGACATTGGCAACACGACACGGGCGTCGATTTCGAGATATTCGCGAAGAATTTTGCCCGCGATTAAATGCGGCGCGACGGACAACAATACCAACGGCAACGGCTCGTTGATGCGGATTTTGCCCGCGATTTTGTATCTGTTCGGCACGCGTGGAAAAATTTCCGCCGACGAATTGAAAATTGTCCACAACATTTCCGCGCTGACGCACGCGCACCCGATAAGCAAAATTTCTTGCGGAATTTACGCGTTGATTGTCGCACAAATTTTGAGCGGGAAAAATATTTCGGACGCTTTTGTTGACGGCATGAACGACGCGAAAACTTTTTACGGACACGATACGGAGTTCAAAACTTTTTCGCGCCTGAACGAAAATTTTGCGGCGTTGCCCGAAGAAATGATTTTAAGCGGCGGTTACGTCGTCGAAACTTTGGAAGCTGCGCTGTGGTGCCTGCTCAACACGAGCGATTTCAAAAGTCTTGCGCTCAAGGCGATTAATCTCGGTGGCGACACGGACACCGTCGGAGCGGTTGCGGGCGGCGTCGCGGGAGTTATTTACGGCGTCGAAGAAATTCCCGAAAGTTGGCTTAAAGTTCTCAAGAAACGCGAATGGCTCGAAAAAATGGCGGACGACTTCGCGGCGGTCTGCTGAAAAATTTTTCGGAGGTAACTTCATGAAGTTTGATTATCACATGCACCTTGAGTACGGCGACTATGACGAAAATTGGGTGCAAGGTTTTTTTGACGCGGCGAAAACTCACGGGCTTGACGAAATTGGTTTCAGCGAACACACGCACACTTTTCCGGAGTTTGAGCATTTTTATTACGACGATTTGATTCTCGACGAATCGCCGACGGGAATTTTTCAGCGCGGCTGGCTCAAGAAAAATAAATTCAAACACTCGATACAAGATTACTTTGATTTCGTTGCGCAGTTGCAAAAAAATCACGCGGTGAAAATCGGCATTGAGGTTTGCAATTTCCGCGACCAAGCCGGCGTAAAAAAAATTCTCGACGCGTGGGACTTCGATTGTCGAATCGGCTCGGTACATTTTCTTCACGGCTGGGCTTACGACTCGAAAGAAATTATCGACGAGTGGACGCGCCGCGACTTGAAAGACATTTGGGAAGAATACACCGCGCAAGTTGAAATGTTGGCGACAAGCGGGCTTTACGACATTTTGGGTCACCCGTTCAACATTCGGTTGTTTAAATTCATTCCGACGTTCGACGTGAGCGAATATCTTGAGCGCGTTGCCGTGGCGTTGAAAAATGCGAACATGGCGATTGACGTGAACACCGGCACGATGTATCGCTATCCCGTCGCGGAAATTTCGCCTTACGCGGACTTCATGAAAGTTGCCGCCGCTTACGAGTTGCCGATTACGATAAACAGCGACGCGCACAATCCCGAAGACTGCGGCAGATTTTACGAGACGGCGATTGAGTACGTTCGCGGCTTCGGCTACAAAAAAATTATGCGCTTCAGCAAACGCAAGCGCGAACTTGTCGACTTGACTTGAAAAAATTTCCCTTGTCCCTTCTCCCTTGTCCCTTGTCCCTTAACTTGCTATAATCTCCCGAAAAAGGGGGCGGCGTTTATGAGACAGGTTGGAATTTTCGGCAAGCGCAAAAGCGGCAAATCGGCATTGATGTACGCGCTGACCAAACACAAATTTCGTCAAGACGCGGAACTTTGCGCAATGGAAATCGGCGGCGTGACCAAAGTCATGTTGGTTGACACGGTCGGCGTCGACGTTGAAGGTTCCACGGCAGAAAAATCCGCGCAATCGGTCGAAGTCGCGTTGATTTTAATTTCGGACGATTCATTTGAGCTTGAACTTGCCTGGACAAGCAAATTGCGAAAAGCCGGCTCGTCAATAATCGCGGTGATAAGTCGTGCGGATACTTTCGCTGACGGCGGCAAAGCACTTGCGGCGGCCGTTCGTGAAGTTTCGGGACTTGAAACTTTTTGCGTGAGCGCGACGACGGGCGCGGGCATCGAAGAACTTGACGCGGAAATAAATCGCCGCCTTTCGGAGGGGTGAGAACTTTGCTGAAAAAATTTTTTGCCTTTGCGATAATCTGCGCGGCAATTTTTTTCGCGGGCAATAATGTACACGCGGAAACAAATTGGTATTGGCTCTCCGCCAATGACAAATACAGCAAATATTTCGATTCGGAATCCGTCAAAGTCGAAAAAAAAGTTGTCACGAGTGACGGGCGCGAAATTCCGATTGAAATCGAGGCGTGGACGAAAACATCTTACAGCTACGAAGGAGCCGCCGAGACGATAAAAAATTACGGGATAGCGAACATTTTGCCCGATCCGCGTTCGTTGAGTTATTCGGTTGCGTTGCTCAGAATCAATCCGCAAAATCGCACGTTGCAATACGCCCGCGAAGATTTTTACAACGACAAAGACGAAGTTGTCTGGTCGAAAGGCGAAGGTCGCGTCAAAGAAATTAATTCGCAATCCTTCGACGAAGATTTTTACTGCGCGATTGTCGACGAAGTTTTTAATTTCAACGAGACCGAACACAAAATCGCCGAAGACCGCTGGATTGAGCTTTACAGCTTCACGAATTCCAACGGCGAGACGGTGAACTTGACGGCGGACACGACGACAATGCGGCTCAAAGGTTCCAATCTTTTTTTGTGGGAGTGGGAGACAACCAAAAATCAAGCCGGGCAAACGTTGCAAATTCGTTTCATGAAAAAAGCCGTGAACTTGACGCAGGGCACCGAAGTCATCAAAAGCGGACGCATTTGGACGCCGACAAATTCTTGGCAAGATTTGGTTGACGAAAACGACGGAGCTTATCGCATGATTAAAGGCGACGAGCCCGACTACAAAGGTTTGGTTCGTCTGCGTGCCTACGTCAAAAACAATTCGCGTTGGGTTTGCCGCTATTCGCTGGATTGAGGAGTTGAGATTTATGCCGATAAAAATTCCGAACAACTTGCCCGCGACGCACATTTTGGAAGGCGAAAATATTTTCGTCATGGACGCCGACCGAGCTTACACGCAAGATATTCGCCCGCTGAAAATTTTAATTCTCAACCTCATGCCGATAAAATCCGTCACCGAAACGCAACTGCTTCGCCTTTTGGGCAACACACCGTTGCAAGTCGAAGTTGATTTTATTTACACGCGAACTTACACGCCGACTCACACGTCGAAAGATTATCTCACGGAATTTTACGGGACATTTGACGACGTTTGCAAAAAAAATTACGACGGCTTCATCATCACGGGCGCACCGCTTGAGCTTGTCGAGTT
>CAMUZL010000080.1 GCA_947165185.1 uncultured Selenomonadales bacterium | reverse complement strand
AACTTCTGTGTGCGCAACGTGTCGCGCCTTTTTTGACAATGTCGCTTCTCATGTTAAAAGACTCTCCTTGTAAAAACTTTGTCGGAAAACGTTTTGACGCGGGGAATTTTATATCATTTGTCGACGCCGCGCAATAAAAAATCCCCCGACATTTCGACGGGGAAAATTTTTGTGCCGTTCAGCTTGCAATATTTTGTTTTTGTCTGCGAAGCCGCGCAGGTTTGAATTTCGCCAATTCTTCATCCGTCAACGCGGGAATGTCGCTGTAATCAATGTCGTCGTCGGTCATTTGTTCCCAACGTTTAATTTCTTCGAGTTGTTCGGGCGTAAATTCGACTTTCATGCCGCGTCTAAGAATCAAACTGCCCATAATACTCGTCCTCCTCTCGTTTGTTCGCCAATCGCGCCGATATGAGACGATAATTTTCACCACGCTCAGTATAAATGACCACCAAAATTTTTGCAACTTTGCCGATGACTTTAATTCGGTCTTCGTCGTCGCTGTGAGTTTCGTCGTAGCAATCGATTAAAAATTCGTCCAGAAAAACATAAGCCGCCATTTCAAACGTCACATGATGTTTCTTCCAATTCAACGCGGCTTTGTTGTCGTCCCATTCGACTATGAAGTCGCCGATTTCAATTTCGCCCATAAAAAACACCTCTGCGGGCACTTTAGCAAAAATTTTTCACAGCGTCAACGAAACGACATGCCGCGCAATAAAAAATCGGAGACCGCAGTCCCCGAAAATTCATTGCGTTAATTTTTCATGCGTTCGGCAATCGCCTGCCTAAGCAAAGTTTCAAGCTCGTCAATATCAACTTGAGCCGTGACAACCGACTTGACAAGAATTCCGTTCGCGTCGTCGACGATTTTAAATTTCGTGTCCGTCACGTGCAAAATGCCCGCGCAAATCGAAATGACTTCGTCGTCGTCAAGTTCGTTGTCGACAATCTTCGACTTCGCTTTGACGTAAACGCAAACTTGATCTAGGATACTGCGCTCCGCCGAAAGTTCCGCCCGACTTTTCGCGAAAACGATATTTTCTTCCGTCAAGAGATATTCGCCGCTACCCGTGTAATTTTTTATTTCGGCGTGAGCAACCGACACACTCAAAAGAAAAATCGCGAACAGTGCCGTCAAAAATTTTTTCATGTCGTCACCTCCGAAAAAAATTTTTCCGACGAATTATCTGCCGTGTTTGGCAAGACGTTGCAGATATTTTCCGTACTCGTTTTTGGCGAGCGGCTCCGCAAGTTTCATCAACTGACTTTCGTCAATGTAGCCCATGCGGTAAGCAATTTCTTCGATACAGGAAATTTTCAAGCCCTGCCGCGTTTGAATCGTGTGGACGAACGCGCCCGCCTGCAAAAGTGATTCGTGCGTGCCGGTGTCGAGCCAAGCGTAACCGCGACGCATTTTTTCCACGCGCAGATTTCCGCGCTCAAGATAAATTTTGTTCACGTCGGTGATTTCGAGTTCGCCGCGTGCCGAAGGTTTAATCGATTTCGCCGCGTCGACGATTGTGTTGTCGTAGAAATAAAGTCCCGTGACCGCGTAATTCGAGCGGGGCTCTTTGGGTTTTTCTTCGAGACTGACGGCCTTGCCCGTTTCGCGATTGAATTCGACGACGCCATAATTTTGCGGATCGTTGACGTAATAAGCGAAAACCGTCGCGCCTTCGTCGTGGGAAGCGGCACGTTGAACGAGTTTGGCGAAATCCGAGCCGTAAAAAATGTTGTCGCCCAAAACGAGGGCGCAACCTTCGCCATTGATGAATTCTTCGCCGATTAAAAATGCCTGCGCGAGACCTTCGGGCTTCGGCTGAACGGCGTAAGAAATTTTCAAACCGAGTTGCGTACCGTCGCCGAGCAGTGCGCTGAACAAGTGACTGTCCTGCGGCGTCGTGATGATTAAAATTTCCCGAATGCCCGCAAGCATGAGCGTCGACAGCGGATAATAAATCATCGGCTTGTCGAACACGGGCATCAGTTGCTTGCTGACGACTTCCGTGAGCGGATAAAGGCGCGTGCCGGAACCGCCCGCCAAAATAATTCCTTTGCGTATCATGAAAATTTTCCTCCTCGTTGAATTTCAATCAAATTGTAAATCTTGCCGTGCAGTCTATTCGTTATTTTATATCGCCATCATTTCAATAACCAAAAATTTTTTGAACTATAGCACAAGCAACGGGCTTTGACAACTGCCGAATCAATTAGGAATTAGGAATTTGAAATGTGAAATTTTTCGGCAGCACCGTCATAATCAAAAAAAAACAACTTTGACACGCCGGCGGTTTTCCTATAAAATCTGCCCGACAATTTGAAAGGACGTGATACCCTTATGTTAAAAGATTTAACCCGCCGCGAATTCGTCAAAACGGCGTCGATGGCGGCTCTGGCAATGGCAATTCCCACAGAACTTTTCGCAAGTCCCGTGAAAGCCGATTTGGTCGTCTACGGCAAGATTTTCACGTCCGAAAACAACAAAATCGTCGAGGCGTTCGCCGTCAAAGACGGAAAATTTGTCTACGTCGGCGACAAACGCGGTGCCAAAGCCTTTATCGGCTCAAATACCGAAGTTATCGACCACAGCGGCAAAGGTCTTGTTATGCCTTCGTGCGGCAACGGGCACGCTCATTATCTGTCGGCCTTTGCAGTCTCGTCAATCGGCACGTTGATCGGATTCGATGACGATGTCAACAAGTTTATGACGGAAATTGTTCCCAACTCCGTCAAAAAGGCACGCGAAACCGGCGCAAAAGTCGTATACGGCATGGGCTGGGAATATCAAACATTTAAAAACAATCTGCCGACACGCCAACAGCTCGACGCCATTTGCAGTGATATTCCGATGTTTTTTGCCGACGAAGAAAATCACAAATCGTTGGTAAACACGCTTTTGCTTGTCCGCGCAGGCGTTATGGACGAAAACGGCAAAGTGCTCAAAAAGAGCGATG
This sequence comes from uncultured Selenomonadales bacterium, assembly GCA_947165185.1. Taxonomy (GTDB): domain Bacteria; phylum Bacillota; class Negativicutes; order Selenomonadales; family Selenomonadaceae; genus Quinella. The sequence goes on along the minus strand of CAMUZL010000080.1, from coordinate 6,182 downwards.
ACATACGCGGCGGCGAAATCGTCATGGGAGAAGACGGCACGCCTACAGGTTTCCTCAAGGAGCAGGCCGCAACTTATGTGCGTTCCTTCTTGGACAACGACAGCCTCTTTACCGTAGACGCGGCAAAAGCAGTTCTGACAAAAGTTCAAGATAAGATGTTGTCCGAAGGTTATACGATGTATCTCGACGGCTACTCAACATATTTCTTTAACGACGTTTATTATCAAGCGGCTCAACAGTTCGACAAAAGCGGCGATATGAATTTCGTCTTGGGTTTCACCTACGAAATTGACAGCTGGATGAATCTTGACGAAAAATTGGCAAAAGCCGCCGACGCAAAAAAATTCAATACCTCGCAAGTAAAAGCGAACTGGATAAAACTTTTCATGGACGGCACGGTTGAAAGCGGCACGGGCTTTATCGATCCGGTATATCTCGACGGTCATCAAGGTATCGTCAACTGGACGGAAGAAGAAATCACCGAAATCACGCGCAAGGCCAATGCAAGCGGCGTAACCATGCACATACACGCTCTGGGCAACGCGGGCGTCAATCGCGTCGTCAACGCTTACATCAACGGCGGCAAGGCTGAAATGCGAAATACGATTGTTCATTTGCGCAACGTCAACGAGCCGGATTACAAGCGCATGGCGGACAACAACATTTATGTGACCTCCGGAATGCTTTGGCATCATAACACCGACGCAACGCGAGATTATCTGTCCAAAATTCTTCCCAGAAACATGGCGTATGAAGGCTATCCGATGAAGTCATTTTTCGATAACGGAATTCCTGTGTCATTTCACACGGATTTTCCCGCGTTGAGCAACAGCCCCGATGATCCGTTCGGCATAATGGAAATTGCATTGACGGGCGTCTGTTACTTTGAAGGCGGCAAGCCCTGGTGGACGCAAGAACTCATCACTCGCGAGCAAGCTTTGACGGGTTTAACTATTAACTGCGCAAAGCAAATGTTCCTTGAAAACGAGCGCGGCAGTATCAAAAACGGAAAATACGCGGACTTTTTGCTTGTCAACAAAGATGTGCTGACTTGTCCCGTTAAAGAAATTCACGACGCAAAACCTGCGGCAACTTATTTCGAGGGCAAGAAAGTTTTCTCCATGTAAGGACGTGATTTTGTGACGAAAAAATTTTTTCTGATGTGTATGGCGATTTTGTTGGCGATTCACTCGTCGGCGGTCGTGAGTGCGGCGAAAAATGTTCCCGACTATTCAAAGGCGTCCAACTGGTGTCAAATTCCGGTGATTACCAAAGACGTTGACACATTTTACATTCTCGCGACGGAATACATGGGTTTTAACGCGGGCGATCCCGATTACGCCACGATGGACAACCCTGAACTGGTCGAAGGTGCGCCGATTCAATATGCAATGAACGCAAGCGCGTTTGCGGAGTCAACCAACGTGTTTTTGCCGTACTATCGACAGTCAAGTTTGAGATACGCGGGCAAAATTTGGAAAAGAGACGGTAACATCGACGCGGCAATTACCGGAATGCCTTACAACGACATAACCGCCGCGCTCGATTACTATTTTGAGAACTACAACAACGGTCGCCCGTTCATCCTTGCGAGTCACAGTCAAGGTTCGGCAATCGCAAAGCTCGTGCTGAAAAAATACTTCAAAGAGCACCCCGAATACTACAAACGCATGGTTGCGGCTTACGTTATCGGTTACGCTGTCACGAAAGACGACCTGAAAGCCAATCCGCATTGGAAATTTGCGACGGGCGAGAGCGACACGGGCGTTATCATCAGCTGGAACACCGAAGGCAAGCGCAACGTTGAAGAAAACGCCCGAACATGCGTGTTGTTTCCGAATGCGATAAGCATTAACCCGCTGAATTGGAAACTCGACGATACTTATGCGTCGGCAAGCGAAAATCTCGGCTCACTCGTGCTGAACGCGACCGGCGACGGTTTTGAAATTGGTAATGTCGGTGCGGACGCTCAAGTCGTTCCTTGGCGCGGCGTTATCGTAACAAACGCCAAAATTGAGCCGATGCCCGCTGACCTTGCCGCAGTTGCAAATGAATTTTTCGGTTCGGACGGCAGACACGAAAGCGATTACACTTTTTACTACAACAACATCAAAACCAACGTTGCAAAACGCATTGCGACTTTCAAAGCGAATCGCTAACAGCTCGCAAAAAAATTTCAAGCCTCGGAAATGTTTCGGGGCTTTTTTGATTGTCGCCGCGGCAACAACACGCAAAATTTCGCAATGTTATAATCAGCAAAATTTATCGAAGGAGGCGCGTTACTGTGCGGAAAATTTTTTTTATCGCGTTGCTTGTCGGTTTCGTCGCCTACGCGGGCTTAAATCTTGCCGAAAGCGTCACGCCTTACGTTTCGATTGCCGAAGCGCGCTCGTCTTCAAGCAACGTGCAAGTCAAAGGTCTGCTCGATAAAAATTTTGAGCCTCAACAGACTTGCGACGAATTTACTTTCGGATTGCAGGACGAGGCGACGGGCGAAACCCTGCGCGTCAAATTCGACGGCGTCAAACCCGACCAATTCGACGAAGCTTATCACATCGTGGCTGTCGGCAAGTATGACGCGGCGGACGAAAGTTTTCACGCGAAAAAATTGCTGATTAAATGTCCGTCGAAGTACGAAGGGCAAAATCCCAAAAGTTGAGGTGATGACTTGACGGGAAATTTATTTTTGGTCGGCTCGCTCGTTGCGGCAATCGCTGTTACAAGCATTTGTTACGTGCAAAAAATTCCGTCGGCGCGTCCGGTGAAAATCTGCGCGGGATTATCGGCAATTTTTGTGGCGGCGGCGAGTCTGCTCCTGTGGTACCTGATCTTTGAAAATGATTTCACGGTCGAATACGTTGCGGCATATTCGTCAACGCAACTACCGACAATTTATAAAGTTTCGGCGTTTTGGGCGGGTCAGCAAGGTTCGTTTCTGTTGTGGTTGCTCGTGCACGCGGCGGTTGGGATTACATTGACTTTTCGCAGAACTTCGGCGGCGTCGTTGGGAATTTATTTCCTGTTGCAGGCGATTTTGACGGCTTTAGTTTTGACAAAGTCACCGTTCGCGGAAAATCCCGCACAAGTTTTCGAGGGCGTCGGTTTAAATCCACTGTTGCAAGATTTTTGGATGGCGATTCACCCGCCGATAATTTTTGTGGGTTATGCGTTGTTGGCGGTACCGTTCGCGTTGAGTTTGGGCAGTCTGTTGGCGGAAGCGGCGTCGCGTTCGTGGCTTGAGGAAGCTCGGATTTGGACGTTGACGGCGTGGAGTTTTCTCGGCGCGGGAATTTTTGTCGGCGGCTATTGGGCTTACAAAGTTTTGGGCTGGGGCGGCTATTGGGGCTGGGATCCCGTCGAAAATTCGTCGCTCGTGCCGTGGTTATTGAGCGCGGTACTTTTGCACTTAATCAACTTTGCGCGAAAAAAATCTTCCGCGTTGACTCAAGCTCACGTTGCGGCGACGTTCACTTATGCGCTGGTCGTTTACGGAACATTTTTGACGCGTTCGGGAATTTTGGGCGATTTCTCCGTTCACTCGTTCGCCGGCTCAAGTATCGGTGCGGCACTTGCACTTGTCGACGCGATAATTTTAATCGGCGGGCTGTCGGTGATTCTCTGGAAGGCAAAAGAACTTCCGCAAGGCAATTTATATGAATCACACGGCTCAGCGGCGTTCGCGGTGTTGCTCGGCTCGTTGCTGATAATTTTCGTCGCGGCGATTGTCTGGGTCGGAATGTCCATGCCGTTATTGAGTCAACTTTTCGGCGAAGCGGCGTCGGTCGACACGGATTTTTACGTCAAGAGCACGGCACCGCTTGCGGCAGTCTTAATCGTGCTGATAATTTACACGTTCGCGAAATTCGGGCGGATGATAAGTCTCGGCGGAAAAATTGCGCACGTCGGATTTATCGCGATGATTGTTGCAATCGTCGTTTCCGCGCAGGGCGAAACTTTAACGCAAGAATTCAAACCACGCGCAAAAATTCAAGTCGACGGGCGCGAAGTCATTTACGAAGGTCAAACTTTCAACGAGGACGAACAGCAAAAATTTTACGTTTACACGGTTGACGGCGAAGTTGTTCGGGCTTTGACGAAACTGCACGCAAACGGCGAAGATGCGGCTCGCGAACCCGCGATACTGAAAAATTTTTCCGGCGACGTGTACATCGCTCCGCACGCTCCGCAAATCGACGAATTTCAAGAACTCATGTTGACACGCGGAATGTTTGCAATGGACGGCGAATTAGGCTACGTTTTCGAGGACGCGCAGATTGACCGCGACGAAAACGGCAACCCGATTCAAGCGACGGCGGCAATTACAATCACCGACGGCGAAAAAGTCGAAACGATTCACCCGCTGATAACCGTCACGCCCGACGGCGGCTCATCAAAAGCAATCGAAGCTTTCAACGGCACAAGACGCGTGCGACTGACGGGAATATCGGGCGACTTGCAAAAAGCGCGCCTGGAAATTTTGCCGACGCTCGAAAAGCTGTCGAACATGCCGATAACCGCGACCGTCACGACAAAACCGTTTATCTGGCTTTTGTGGCTCAGCGTCACAACAATTTGTTTGGGAACGTTTATTTCAATTAGGAGTTAGGAGTTAGGAATTAGGAGTTGTCGACACAAATTAACTCCACATTCCTAATTCCTAATTCCAAATTAACAGAAGGGAGGTCACGCACGAGATGTGCATTAAAGATTTGCTCGAAAAGCATACGCTCAAATGTCTTGCCGGCGGCTTCGTTATCGGCGCGGCGGCTGTCGGCATTGTGAGCTTTGCACTGCACGCAACCGGAACGCCGACTTTTTGCGGACAATGTCACTCCATGAAGCACGAGGCGGAAACTTTTGCCGTTTCAAGTCACCGAAATCAAGACTGCGTGGAATGCCACTTGCCGCACGACAACACCGCGCATTACCTTATCGAAAAGGGACGCACGGGCATTGTCGACATTTATCACGAAGCAATGCGCGATTATCCGAACAGAATCAAGCTTGACGCGGACGCCCGCAAGATGATCGCCGAAAATTGCGTGCGTTGTCACGGCGCGACAATGTCTTACGTCGAAACGGCACCCGAAGGCACGCAGGACGATTGCTTGAAGTGTCACAGCAAAGTTGCGCACGGCTCGAATCACTTGGAAGGGGGTATTAAAGTTGACTAAGATGCAAAAATACATCGCGGGCGCACTGGTCTTGTGTGTGGCATTTTTCGGCTTAATGTTTGCCAGAGTCATTGCCAAACCCGCGACGAAATTTGAACTGGTTCCGATTCCCGAAGACCAAAAATTGACGCGCATGGGCTACGCGAAAGCTTATCCGTTGCAATTCAATTCGTTCAAAATGAACATGGACGGCGCACCCAGTCCGACAGGTTTCGGCGGCGCGCAGATTGAGAATTCACACTTGCTCGAACAGCCCGAACAAATTGAGCTGTTCAAAGGTTACGCGTTCTCGATTCAGTATGACGACGATCGCGGTCACTGGTACGCCGGCGAAGATATTTTGAACTCCAAACGTATTCCCGGACAGCCCGGCGCGTGCATAAGTTGCAAAGGCTCCTACATGTACGACGTTTACTTCAAAGAGAGCGGCTGGGAATATTGCTCCAAGAGTTTCGCGGAAGTTGCCGCCCCGATTAAAGAAGACGAATGGTTTGGTTGCTCGACTTGTCACGACCCCGATACAATGATGTTGCGCGTTTACAATCAAGGTTTCGTCGAATCAATGGCGGAACTCGGTATCGACGTGAACAACGCAAGCCATAACGAAATGCGCGCTTACGTCTGCGCTCAATGTCACAACGAATATTATTTCAAAAAAGCTGAAGGCGGCAAGTTGCATATGCCGTTCGCAAACGGTCTCGACCCCGAAGCCGAATACAAATATTACAACGACGGTCACGATCCGAAATTCCCGTATGACTGGGTTCATCCCGACAGCGGCGCACCCATGTTGAAAGTTCAGCACCCCGACTTTGAAGTCTGGACAGATTCAATTCACGCGCTCAACGGCGTCACCTGCGTCGATTGCCACATGCCTTACATGCGCAAAGACGGGCAAAAATACACTTCGCATTGGATGACAAACCCGCTCAAGCATTACGACAATTCTTGCACGAAATGCCACGACGAATCTTACGAAACGATGTTGCACCGCGTGCAGACGATTAA
>CAMUZL010000079.1 GCA_947165185.1 uncultured Selenomonadales bacterium | reverse complement strand
TTTATATCGGCGCAATGATTGTCGCGGCGATTATGCGCAACTGGAGCGAATTCACCGGACATTTCACCGTGCACATCGGCGAAATTAACGACATCGGCGGAATTTGTTTGTCAATTTTTTTGGGCATCGCAATGATAACTTTGAAGCTTTGGCAGTTGGCGGAACTTGCGTTGCCGCTGGTCGTCCTGCTTGTCGGGCAAACTCTGTTAATGTTCCTCTTCGGTTACTTCATCATATTCAACGTATTGGGACGCGATTACGACGCGGCGATTTTGTCGGCGGGCAGTTGTGGTTTCGGAATGGGTGCCACGCCCAACGCAATGGCGAACATGCAAGTTTTGACGAGCAAATTTGCGCCGTCGGTCAAAGCTTATATCCTCGTGCCGATTGTCGGCTCAATGTTCGCGGATTTCATCAACAGCTTGACGATTACATTTTTCATCAACTTTATTTAAGGGAGAAGATTTGTCGAAGGGTGTAGCAATGTGACGATAATTCTTAATCCGCTGAAAAAACGTTCGACAAGGTTGCGTTGCTTATAACGCGTTCGGGACGGTCGCTAAATTTTGTCGGCGAAATTCGGGACGGCGGACATTTCCAATTTCGGATTGTTGTCGCGTATCCAGCCCAATGCCCATTCGTTTTCGACGAGCAACACGGGATTTTCTTCGCGGTCGAGTACAAATAAGCCTCTGTCTGCGCCGCGCAACGTTGTCGGCAAAACTTTCGTGCCGTCGGAAAATTTCAGCCAGCGCGCAACTTCAAACGGCAACATCGTCAACAAAACGTCAACGCCGTATTCGGATTTCAAACGGTATTGCAGAACTTCAAATTGCAACGTGCCGACAGTTCCGACGACGTAAGATTCCGTGCCCGCGCCGACTTGGTTGAAAAGTTGGATTGCGCCTTCTTGTGTGAGTTGGTCGATACCTTTGGCGAATTGTTTGCGCTTCATTGTGTCTTTGGCCTGCACGCGAGCAAATTTTTCGGGCGGGAATGTCGGGAAGTCTTCAAATTTGAATTTGTGCGCGGTGTCCGTCAATGTGTCGCCGATTCCGAAAATGCCGGGGTCGAACAAGCCGACAATGTCGCCGGGAAAAGCCTCGTCGATAATTTGTCTGTCCTGCGCAAGAAATTGTTGCGGCTGAGCGAGCTTGATTAATTTATCGGTCTGCGCGTGCCAAACGTTCATGTTGCGCTCAAATTTGCCCGAACAAATTCGGATGAACGCAAGACGGTCGCGGTGCGCGGGATTCATGTTCGCTTGAATTTTGAACACGAACGCGGAAAATTTTTCGTCTTCGGGTTCGATAATGCCGTCGCTTGAAAGTCGCGGTGCGGGCGGCGGAGCAAGTCGCAAATATTCTTCCAGAAAATTTTTCACGCCGAAATTTGTCATTGCCGAGCCGAAAAATGTCGGAGTCAATTCGCCCGCGTCAACTTTGGCTTTGTCCCAAACTTCGCCCGCCTCGTCAAGCAAAAGCAAATCATCTTGCAACGCGTCGAAATTTTCTTTGCCGATACGTTCGATAACTTTCGAGTCGTCCGCCGCAAAAATTTCGGAAGCGCGTTCCTTTTGCCCGTGCGTGGTGTCTTCCGCGAAAAGTTCAATTTGATTCTTTTGACGGTCGAACACGCCGAGATATTTTCCGTCGACGCCGATAGGCCAATTCATGGGGTAAGCGCGAATTCCCAAAACGTGTTCAAGTTCGTCCGTCAAATCGAGCGGAACTTTGCCGTAGCGGTCGAGTTTGTTGATAAAAGTAAAAATCGGGATTCGACGTTCACGACAAACCTTGAAAAGCTTTTTCGTCTGCGCCTCAACGCCCTTCGCCGCGTCGAGAATCATGACGGCGGAGTCGACGGCCATCAACGTGCGGTAAGTGTCCTCGGAAAAATCCTGGTGACCGGGCGTGTCCAAAATGTTTATTCGGCAGCCGGCGTAGTCGAATTGCAAAACTGAACTGGTGACGGAAATTCCGCGTTGTTTTTCGATTTCCATCCAGTCGGAAACCGCGTGTCGTTGAGTTTTGCGCGACTTGATTGAGCCTGCCAGATGAATCGCGCCGCCGTAAAGCAAAAGTTTTTCTGTCAAGGTCGTTTTGCCCGCGTCGGGGTGAGAAATTATCGCGAACGTGCGCCGCTTGCCGATTTCTTCAGTCAAAGTCAAATTCATTGCTCCTTTCGGGGAAGGGACAAGGGGGAAGGGACAAGGGGGAAGTGAAGCTGACGACTTTTGTCCCTTATCCCTTGTCCTTTGTCCCTTGAATCGTTTTCAGGCATTGTACACCAAAGCCGCCGCGTTGCCAAAAAAATTTTCCTGTGTTAATCTTGACGAAAACTTTTCGGGAGGAATTTTTTATGAACAACTGCAAAGCTGTCGAAATCGGCGAAAATATTTTCTGGGTCGGCGCGGTCGATTGGTCGATGCGAAATTTTCACGGCTACGAAACTTCACGCGGGTCGAGCTACAACGCTTATTTGATTCTGGACGAAAAAATTGCGCTGATTGACACGGCTAAAATTAATTTTGCGGACGAATTGATTGCGCGGATTTCTTCCGTCGTCGAGCCGTCGAAAATTGACGTGATTGTCTCCAGCCACGTCGAGCCTGACCACAGCGGCGCGCTGAAAAAAATTGCGGCACTTGCTCCGAACGCGCAGATTATCACGACGAACCCAAACGGCCTCAAAGGTTTGACGAATCGTTACGGTGACTTGAATTACAAGCCCGTCAAAGCCGGCGACGAAATTTCGCTGGGTAAGCGCACGCTGAAATTCGTCCCGACGCCGATGCTTCATTGGCCGGATTCGATGGTCACTTACTGCCCCGAAGAAAAAATTTTGTTCAGCAATGACGCGTTCGGCGAACATTTGGCAACTTCCCTGCGCTTCGACGACGAAAACGATTTGGACACGATTCTTTTCGAGGCGAAAAAGTATTACGCGAACATTTTGATGCCGTTCGGCAAGCAGGCGCAGACCGCGTTGAAAGCTTTGGGCGGTTTGGAAATTAAATTAATTGCGACGGGGCACGGTGTCATTTGGCGCACGCACATCGACAAAATTCTTGCCTGCTACAAAAAATGGAGCGCGGGCGAAGTTTCCGAGCGGGCGGTTGTCGTCTTCGATTCAATGTGGCATTCGACGGAAATTCTTGCGCAGACGATTACCGAGGCTTTTGCGAAAAGAAAAATTCCCGCCGTGTTTTACGACATCAAAGCCACGCCGCTCAGCGACATTGTCACGGACATTTTCACGAGCAAATATCTTGCAGTCGGTTCTCCCACGATTAACAATCAAATGATGCCGACAATCGCCGCGTTCCTGTGCTACCTGAAGGGCTTGCGTCCCGTCAATCACAAGGCGTTCGCGTTCGGCAGTTACGGTTGGGGCGGACAAAGTATCGCGCTGGTTGAGGACGAACTCAAGGCGGCGGGTTGCGAAATTATTCTGGACAAAATCCGCGTCGCAAATCTTCCCACGGTTGAGCAGCTTGACGAAATCACGGAAAAAATTCTTGCGCTCAATCTGTGAGGTGAAATTTCATGGCAAAACGACTCACCGCAGAACAAAAAACAATCGAAGGACTTTTGGGCGAGCGCGGCGCAAAATTTTTAATTCCCGACTATCAGCGTCCGTATTCCTGGGAACGCGAACAATGCGAAACGCTTTGGGATGACATTATCGCATTTGCTTTTCCGTTCGACCACGATTTTGATTCGGAGGACGACAGTTATTTTCTCGGCACCATCTTGACGTTTCAAAATCAATCTCGCGAAAGTGAAGTTATCGACGGGCAACAGCGGCTGATAACGTTTCTGCTGATGTTGCGTGCCTTTTACGCGGCGGCCGAAAATGTTCAATTCGACAACAAAGAATTCGTTCTTTCGAGTATCGGCAAATGTATTTGGCGCACGGACGAATTCGGCAAAGTCAACAAGACGAGCGTCAAACTGAAATCCGAAGTTGCCTCCGACGAAGACATTGCCGAGTTTCAAAAAATTTTGGCGACGGGCAAATCTACCAAAGGCAACGCGAGCAACTACGCCAAAAATTATCGTAATTTTCAGCGTTGGATTGATGAATTCAAATCAACGCACCCCGGCGATTTTTCTTATTTGCCGATGCGGATTTTGAGCAACTGCGTATTTTTGCCAATCGAAGTAGATTCGCAAAACACTGCGCTTGGAATTTTCACGACGCTCAACGATCGCGGAATGCCGCTCAACGATTCGGACATTTTCAGATCTCAGTTTTACAAACTTTTTTCGCAGGATGGCAAACAATCGAAAGAAAATTTCGTGCAACGCTGGGAGACTTTGGCGAAACTTTGCGACAAAAATTTTCACGCACGCAAAGGCACGCCGCTTGATGATCTGTTCCGGCGGTACATGTATTACGCCAAAACGAAACGGGCGATTGAGGGAAATAACCGAATCAGCGACACTTTCAGCGACATGCGCGACTTTTACGCCGAAGCCAACTACAAACTTTTGCGCAACGAAAAAACTTTCGAAGATTTGGAAACGCTCGCAACTTTTTGGGACGATGTCAACACGCGCAGTGACCGATTCCCCGCGACGGTTCTGAAAAAACTTTATGTCTTGAGTTATTCGCCGTACAGTTTGTGGAGTTATATTGTGTCGCTGTACTTCATGAGCAACCGCGAACTTGACGAGAAAAAATTCTGCGCCTTTTTGGACAAGACGACCGCGATGATTTTGATGAATGCCGTTTTGGATTTGGGCAAGCAAAATATTCGCCGTCCGTTCGTTTTGGAGTTCAAAGATATTTTTCGCGGAGAGCCTTTAAATTTCGATATGCAATTTAAGCGGCACGAAAAAATTCTGCGCGGACGACTGTCGGAAATGGCCTTCAGCAACAGCAAGCCGATTACGCGGGCAATGGCGGCTTGGTGGACGTTCAGCGACCCTGCGCAGGAATTGCCGCCGCTCGGAACAAAATTGCACCTTGAACACATTTACGCGAAAAAACGTCACGAACTTCACCCGCTGAAAAATCCCGACCTGTTGGAAACTTTGGGCAACAAATCTTTGCTTGAAGACAGCATCAATATCGGCGCGTCGGATTATCGTTTCGCCGACAAGAAAAATTTTTACCTCGGCTTCAAAGACGCCAAAGGAAAATTTCATGACGGCACGTTTAATCGTGAGCTTCAATTTCTTGCCGAAAATCTCGACGACTTCACCGAGGACGAGATTATTGAACGCAACGAAGAAATTTTCAATGCCTTTGTCGCCTATCTGCGCGAAAATGATTTGCTCATCTGAACGTTGACAAAAAAATTCCGCGCCTGTATAATTCTGCGCGGTAAAAAAATTTTTTGCGTCCGTGGCTCAGTTGGATAGAGCAACGGCCTTCTAAGCCGTGGGTCGCGTGTTCGAGTCACGCCGGACGCACCATAATGAAATCAAAAAGTCCCGCCGAACGACGGGGCTTTTTTCGTTTGCAAATTCTTGCGGAAAAATTTTTCAGTGATACCGAACGAATTCAACTCACCACGGCGAAATTTTTCAGTGATGGCGAATGACTTCAAACCGCCACAGCGAAACTTTTTCGTCAGCGCGAATGTTCGCCTTGCGTTTGGCGATTGCGATTTGTTCTTCGACGGTGTCGACGCCTTCCAAATCGGGCAACAACAATCCGCGACGATTGCCGTTTTCGACGATGACGCCGTAACGCTTAACGTCCAAATCTTTCACGCTGAAAATTCTTTCCGGCTCGCCCAAAACGTCAACGCTGTATTCAATGTCGTCAAGTTCGTCGACCGTCACCGGCTCGAAGCGCGGATCTCTTGAGCAGGCAGAAATTGCGTTTTGCAAAATTTCTTCCGCCAAATTGTCTTGCGTCGCCAAAATCGTGCCGATACAGCCGCGCAGGTTGCCGTCTTTGTGCAGGCTCACGAACGCGCCCGCCCGTCGATTCAAAAGTTCGGCGGAAAGATTTTCGGGCAATTCGGCGGGCTTGTGTGTCTTAACGAAAGTTTCAAGACTGTGACGCGCCAATTTGACGAAATCATCTTCGGAAGCTTTTCGGCGAAGACTTTCACGGCGTTTGAAATCGGCAAGTTGCATGTCGAAATTCCGCGCCTCGTCCGCGCCGTTGACGTTAAACCAAACAATTCCGTAGCCGACGCCGAAAGTGCCTTCGTAGGAAAGTTTTTCAGCCGTGACGGATTTTTTGTCAAGCGCGCCCGCCATAATCCAAAACGAACGCAAACCGCATTCCGCCGCCCGCGAACAAATTTTTTCGTCCATCGTCAGCAGGCGCAAAAAATTTCCGCTGCTCAAATTGTTCATGACCTGCGAATCAAAAATCGCGCCTTCGGGAGCCAAACCGTAAGGGCCGTCGGCTTTGAGCTTGTGCGACAAATCGCCGCTTGCCATGAAGAAAATTTTCCGTCCGAGATTTTCCGCCGCTTGAGCAATCAGTTGCCCGAATTTGTAATGCGTCGCCGCGTTCAGTCCCGACAAGCCGATTCGCACAAATTTTACGCGGTTGAAATCCAAACCCGCAAGTTGCAAAAATCGAAGCGGAATCATCGTGCCGTGGTCAAGTGACGCGTCGCGCTCGCCCAAAGTTCCCGCAGGAATTTTTTCCGCCGCCGCCAATGACGAAAGTTTTTGCGCAAGTTGAGCGTCGTAATTTACCTGCAACGAAACCGTCGGCGCGCTGAAACGTCTCATATTGCCCGTTGCCTGTTCGCCCGGCGAAATGTGGAAATAATCCGAGTACATGATCGAATGCGGGCTGGTGACTATTATTGTGTCGGGGTTGAGTTCGACGACGCGCCGCGAAATTTCTTCGTAAGCTTGTGTTGTCGCCGAAATTTTTTGCTCCTCGCCGTGCCCGACTTCGGGCAAAATTATCGGCGGGTGCGGGACGACTGCCGCTCCCAAAATGTTCATGCAGAATCACGCTCCAAAAATTTTTGCGGACATTATAACACGTTGCAGAAAAATTCGCCGTTGCCGAGTGATTTTCATTACGGAAAAATTTTTCATGACGAAATAATTTTTTCAATCCGTCGCGGAAAATTTACCGGTGAGCCGCTTTAAAAGCGGCGGAATAATTTTGTCGGCCATTTATAAATTCAAGTGTTGATAATTTTTTCGATACGTTTGGCGAAATTTACCGGTGAAAAGTTTTCGCCCGCCGCCTTCAAGTTCGCCGCGTATGTCGGAAAATTTTTGTCGAAGTCGTTGATAAAAGTTTCAAGCACGCGGGCAAGTTCGTTCATGTTTCCGCTTGTGAAAGTTTCGCCGACGCGGTACAGGTCGAAAACTTCGGGATTCATGTCGTTATCGGCGACAACGGGCTTGCCGAAGCCGATTGCCGTGAAAAGCATCCCGCCCCAGTGATAACGGTAGCGCGGCGAAGAATACGGCATCAACAGCGCGTCGACGCCGAAAATCGCCCGTTGCCACTCCGCACCGATTAAACCTTTGTGCAAAAAGCTCAAGCGTTCGTCGCCGCCGTATTGCCGAATAATTTCCTCGAAGTCGTCCGAGTCCTCTTTGTGCATGGTGGAGCCTTGAACTTGCAATTTGACTTTCCGCGTGTAATTTCCGCGCAGAAAAACTTCCAACAGTCCGCGCAGATTTTTTTCGCGACGATACTGCCCGAAAAATCCGACGTTCAAAACTTCGCCCGCCGCAGAAATTTTCGGGGCAACTTTCAAATCGCGTGCGGTGTATGTCGGCGGGTAAATCGTGAAAATATTTTCGCGCCGCTCACCAAAGATGTCATCGCCGAACGTCAAAACAACGGGCTTGATATTTTTATTCGACGAAAGTTTTTCAGCCGCGTCCAAAAATTTCGGTGCCTCTGTCGGATTGATTCCGTGCAAAATAAAAATCATCGGGACGGAAATTTTTTTCAGCACGCTGTGATTCAACGCCCGCAAATATCTGTAAGTCGACGTGGGGACAATCAGCGCGTCGAAATTTTTTTGCGCGTCGAAAAGCTGACTGTACCAGCGTTGACGATTTATTTCGCGTTTGGCGGCGGCGAAAATTTTCTTCAGCCCGCGTGAGTTCGTGTAGGTGACGGCGTCGCCTTTGAGCCGCGTGACGGGCGTTTGATAATCGAATTGAAACGAAAAATTTTCGGGGACGTAAAACTCGACGCTGTGACCGAGAGCGCGAAATTCCTCGACGATGATTCTGTCGAATTCGACTTCGTGACCGCCGGGCGTCATTATGTTTTCAAAAATTGCAAGCTTCAACGTTCAAACCTCCGCAACGTTTCAGTGATTGACGCGTCCAGCTCATCAAGCAAGGCGAATCGTCGACGATATTGGGCGCGTTTGTGTGACGGAATTTCTTCAACGGTCTTGCGCGTCTCTGTGAGCGGCAACTCGAAAAATCTTTCGTCGGTCGTGGGAATTCCGCCCGCTTCCGCCCAAAAGTCGCTGAACGAAGTTTTTAATTTCCTGTCGCGGCGAACGTGATTGTTGGCGTAATAGCCGGCGTTGGTGACGGCAAAAATTTTCGTCAAGCCGAAACTTCGGGCAACGGCCTGCGCGGCATACAAAATTAAATTCTTCGTGCGGTAAGCGTGACATTTTTTCGTTATGCGCTTGACCAAATCTTTGGCGTCGTCGACGTTCGGGCCTTGCATCGCGCCAATCCACATTGCCCACGAGCCGTCGCGATTAATCATTTCGTCCCGCGCAATCCAAAACAAAATTTGATACACGGGCACTTCACCGGGCAAGTTGAACATCACGGCAGCGAGACCTTCTTTGCGTTGACCGGATTCCGCGCACAAAACCAAATTCATTTCGCCCAAAGTTTCGTCCAAAGCCATGCGCCACAGTTCGATTTTTTTGTCGCCGTAAAGTTTCAGCATGAAATCATCGTTCATCTTTGCCGACAAAAATTCCATGTTTTCTTCGACGAGCCGCGCCCGCTCCTCGAACGTCGACTTGTGATAAAAAAATGCCCGCGTCGCCTGTTCGTAGACAAACGGATAACCTTCCGCAATTTTTTTGAACAGCTCCGACCGGCCGAAAAATTTTTCCAAACGGCCCATGCGTTGCGGGTGCAAAAGACAACGCGCAAGAAACACGGCGAATCGGTGCGCTTCACGCGGATTGTTCAAGTCATAAATTTTTTTTCCGAGTTCAATAAAATTCGTCACGATAATTT